>NZ_JBFBJI010000046.1:0-68352 GCF_040702065.1 Streptomyces sp. NPDC086777
GGTTCCCGTCGAACATCGACGAGGACGAGAAGCGGCGCCTGATCACGCGCACCCTGCGCCGAGGTGGTCGTCCCTGCCGCCGGGCCACCGGTGATACGGGACTCGGGGCGCGCGGGACCACCGGGAGGGATCCGCGCCCGGCGGGGACGGCCACCGGTCGCGGAGAGCGGCTCCTAGAGGTTGCTGAAGTCGGGGCCCTTGGTACGGGTCCGCTTGATCTCGTAGAAGCCGGGGACGGAGGCGACCGCGAGGGTGCCGTCCCACAGTCGGGCCGCCTCCTCGCCCTTGGGGGCGGGGGTGACCACCGGGCCGAAGAAGGCGATCTGCTCGCCGTCCGGGCCCGGGACCGCGATGACCGGGGTGCCGACGTCCTGGCCGACCTTGTCGATGCCCTCCTTGTGGGAGGCGCGCAGCTCGGCGTCGAACTCGAAGTCCTCCTGGTCGGCGTAGTCGATCAGGTCGGCCGGCAGGCCGACGTCCGCGAGCGCGCCCGCGACGGCCTCCACGGTCGGGCCCTCGCCGTTGTTGTGGATCCGGGTGCCGAGCGCGGTGTAGAGCGGGCCGAGGATGTCGGCGCCGTGCTTCTGCCAGGCCGCGGTGACCACGCGGATCGGCTTCCACGCCTTGGTCTCCAGCAGCTCGCGGTACTCCGCGGGCAGCTCGTCGAGCTTGGGCTCGTTGAGGACCGCCAGGCTCATGATGTGCCAGCGGACCTCGATGTCTCGGACCTTCTCCACTTCCAGGACCCACCGGGAGGTCATCCAGGCCCAGGGGCACAGCGGGTCGAACCAGAAGTCGACGGGGGTCTTGCCGGAGCCGGTCGCGGTCTCGGACATGCTTCTCCTCGGAATACAGGCCTTTTCCAGCGGCAACACCGTCACCGGCCGCCTCATTCCCGGGTGCCCCCCGTCAGGGGCGCGTGGGAGGATCGGTGCTGTTCCGGCTACCGACGACGACGTGTACCGACCCGAAGGAGTACCGCCCGTGCCCGGTGAGAATCTGTCCCGCGACGAGGCCCGGGAGCGGGCCGCCCTGCTGTCCGTCGACGGGTACGACGTGGCGCTGGACGTACGGTCCGCCGTCGGCGGGAGCCAGGACGAGCCGCGCACCTTCCGCTCGGTGACCACGATCCGCTTCCGCTGCAACGAGCCGGGGGCGTCGAGCTTCGCCGACCTGATCGCGCCGGGCGTGACCGCCGTGACCCTGAACGGCAAGGACCTCGACCCCGGGGAGGTCTTCGACGGCACCCGGATCGCCCTGGAGGACCTCGCCGCCGAGAACGAGCTGGTGGTGGACGCCCGCTGCGCCTACTCCCGCACCGGCGAGGGCCTGCACCGCTTCGTCGACCCCGAGGACGGCGAGGTCTACCTCTACACGCAGTACGAGCCGGCCGACTCCCGCCGGGTCTTCGCCAACTTCGAGCAGCCGGACCTCAAGGCGCCGTTCCGCTTCGAGGTACGGGCGCCCGAGGGGTGGACGGTGTGGAGCAACGGGGCCGGTGAACTCGCCGACGGGGTGTGGCGGTTCGCGGAGACGAAGCCGATCTCGACGTACATCACCTGCGTGGTGGCGGGTCCCTACCACTACGTGACGGACTCGTACTCGCGCGCCCTGCCGGACGGCTCGACGCTGGAGATCCCGCTCGGCGCGATGTGCCGCAAGGGCCTCGCCCCCTACTTCGACGCGGACGACGTCTTCCTCGTCACCAAGCAGGGGCTGGACTTCTTCCACGAGCACTTCGACTACCCGTACCCGTTCGGGAAGTACGACCAGGCGTTCGTGCCCGAGTACAACCTCGGGGCGATGGAGAACCCGGGCCTGGTGACCTTCCGGGAGGAGTACATCTTCCGGGGCAAGGTCACGCAGGCGTCGTACGAGGCGCGCGCCAACGTGATCCTGCACGAGATGGCGCACATGTGGTTCGGCGACCTGGTCACCATGGTGTGGTGGGACGACCTGTGGCTGAAGGAGTCCTTCGCGGACTTCATGGGCACGTTCGCGAACGTCGGCGCGACCCGTTTCGAGAACGCCTGGACCACCTTCGCCAACCGCCGCAAGGCCTGGGCGTACCGGGCCGACCAGCTGCCCTCCACGCACCCGATCACGGCCGACATCCGCGACCTCCAGGACGCCAAGCTCAACTTCGACGGCATCACCTACGCCAAGGGCGCCTCGGTCCTCAAGCAGCTGGTGGCCTACGTCGGGCAGGACGCGTTCCTGGAGGGCGCCCGCCGCTACTTCAAGCGCAACGCGTACGGCAACACGCGCCTCGGCGACCTGCTGTCGGTCCTGGCGGAGACCAGCGGCCGGGACATGGGCGCCTGGGCCGGGAAGTGGCTGCAGACGGCGGGGGTGAACTCGCTGACCCCGCAGGTGCTCCTCGACGCAGACGGCAGGGTGGCCGAGCTGGCGGTGCTGCAGGAAGCGGCCGAGTCGCACCCGGAGCTGCGTCCGCACCGGGTGGCGATCGGCCTGTACCGGCTGGAGGACGGCGACCTGGTCCGGTACGCGCGTGCCGAGGCGGACGTGGACGGCCCCCGTACGGTGATCACCGAGCTGGCCGGCGCCGACGCCCCGGAGCTGGTCCTGGTCAACGACGACGACCTCACCTACTGCAAGATCCGCTTCGACGAGACCTCGCTGGCGACCCTGCGCGACCGGCTCGGCTCGCTCACCGACCCGCTGGCACGGGCGCTGTGCTGGTCGGCGCTGTGGAACCTGACCCGGGACGCGCTGCTGCCCGCCCGGGACTTCGTCGGCCTGGTGCTGCGGTTCGCGAGCCGCGAGTCGGACATCGGCGTGCTGCAGATGCTCCAGGCGTGGGCGGAGTCGGCGCTGGTGCACTACGTGGCGCCCGAGGGCCGGGAGGCGGCCGGGCGGCTGCTCGCCGAGGGCGCCCTGCGGGAGTTGCGTGCGGCCACGCCGGGCAGCGAGCACCAGTTGGCCTGGGCGCGGTTCTTCGCGTCGACGGCGGCGGACGGCGCGGACTTCCGGCTGCTCCAGGAGCTCCTGTCGGGGGCGGCGGTGATCGACGGCCTGGACGTCGACCAGGAGCTGCGCTGGGCGTTCCTCGAACCCCTCGCCGCGCACGGCCTGGCCGACGAGTCGGTCCTGGCGGCCGAACTGGCCCGGGACGACACGGCCTCCGGCAAGCGCCACCAGGTGCGGTGCCTGGCCGCCCGCCCGTCGGCGGCGGTGAAGGCGCAGGCGTGGGCGCAGGTCGTGGAGTCGCAGGCGCTGTCCAACGCGCTGGTGGAGGCGACGATCGCGGGCTTCGCCCAGGCCTCGCAACGGGAGCTGCTGGCTCCGTACGCCGAGAGGTACTTCGAGGTCATCGCCGGGATCTGGGAGGACCGCTCGATCCAGATCGGCATGGACGTGGTCCGCGGCCTGTACCCCTCCCTCCAGGACCGTCCGCAGACCCTGGCGGCGACGGACGCGTGGCTGACGGCGCACGCCGACGCGCCGCCGGCGCTGCGCAGGCTGGTCCTGGAGGCCCGCGACGACCTGGCACGGACGTTGCGCGGACAGGAGTGCGACGCGCGGGCGGCCGAGGCCGCCACCGACTGACCTTTGGCCAGAGGTCAGTCGCCGAGTGACCGTTACGCAATTCATTCCATCATGGCCGTAACCCCTGGTCCCCACCCATCCGGACCAGGGGTTTTGGCTCCCTACTCGGCACCCGAACACCCGTCCTTTAGTACCGTGTTGTCCGCATTTCTCGACGAACGCGTAACACCGGTTAAGGACCCGGCCGGCCCCGGGAATCCCGAGGCCATGACCCACAACACCCCGCTCTCCCCCCGCCCCCTCCGCCACCTGTCCGACGTCCACCGCCGGGTCCTGACGACGGCCCAGCTCCGCTCGCACGGCGTCGCGGCCACCGAGATCGCCGAGCAGTGCCGGCCGGGCGGCCCCTGGCAGCAGTTGCTCCCGGGTGTGGTCCTGCTCCACCCCGGCCCGCCGACCAGCGAGGAACGCCTGCACGGTGCGCTGCTGTTCACCGCGCGCGAGCCGGCCCCGGGCGTCCCGGCGCAGCCGACCCCGGACTCCCCGCACCGCCCGGTCTACACGGACGTGATGATCACGGGCCTGGCGGCGCTGACCCTGCACGGCTTCTCCGCGACCCCGCCGCTGCTCTCCCTGGACCACGTCGACGTCCTGGTCCCGCGGCTGCGCCGGCTGCGCTCCACCTCCTACGTCCGCGTGCTGCGCACCCCGGCCCTGCCCACCCCCGAGCAGGTGACGGGCCTCCCGGTCGCCCCGGTCCCGCGTGCCCTCGCGGACGCGGTGGCGGACCTGACCGACGCGGAGGCGGTCCGGCGGCTGCTGACCGAGGCGGTGCGCGGCGGCCACTGCGAACCGGCCGCGGTGGTGCGGGAGCTGAACGAGGCGAAGCTGCTCTCCCGTCCCCACGTGGTGGACGCCGTCGACTCCCTGGTCGCCGAGGGCCGGGCCATCGCCGAGGACCGCCTCTACCGGATGGTCCACGAGTACGGCCTCCCCGACCCGGTCTGGAACGTGGACCTGAGGCTGCCGGGCGGCCCGCACCTGGGCGGCGTCGACGCCTACTGGCCGGAGCAGGGCGTCGCCGTCGAACTGGACACCCGCGCACCGCGCCACGACGAGGACGCCCTGTGGTCCGAGTACGCCCGCAAGCGCGAGCACCTGGAGCGGCTCGGCATCACGGTCGTGTACCTCACCCCGAGGAAGCTCCGCGACGCGATGGAACAGCAGGCGGCGGTGGTCCGCACGGCCCTGATGGCGGCGGACGACCGCGACCCGGCCGCGCACGTGGTGGTCCTGCCGCGCTGAACAGCACCCCGACACAGCGCCCCGAGGGGGCGCTGGGGGTACCTCCGGCCGAAGGCTGGGGGAGGAACTGCGCGACCAGCCACGACGGCGCCGCGGCCGAAGAACGGCACACGGCAGCACCCGGCCACGGGGCGCGGGTCACGGAACCAGGAGAGGCCGCCGGTTCGGAGGGGAACCGGCGGCCTCTCGTGCGTGTCTCGCCGCTACTGCCCGCCGACGCCCGGACGCAGTCCGTCGCGCACCTCGCCCACGACGTGGCCGAGCAGGTCCGCGTAGGCGGCGATCATCCGGGTCCGGCTGAACCGCTCGCGGCTCGCCGCCAGCGCGGGAGCGAACAGCTCGCGGTCGGCCACAGCCGCCGACCAGGCGAACGCGATCGCGTCCGGGTCGAAGGGCGTCACGAACCCGTGCCCCTCGACGATCGAGGCGCTGTCGCCGACGTCCGTCGTGACCGGGACGGCCCCGCACATCATGCCCTCGATGAGGCAGAGCGGCGCCGCCTCGCCGGAGGCGGAGGTGAGGGCGACGACGTCGGAGCCCGCGTAGACGGTCTCCATGTCGTGCCGAACGCCGAGCAGGTGCAGCCGGTCGCCGAGGGCGGCCCGGTCGGCGCCGAAGGCGACCTCGATGTCGGCCCACAGCGCGGGGTTGTCCTCGGTCATTCCGGCCCCGCACATCACGACGTGACCGCCGCCCTCGCGGGCCAGCCAGGCCCGCGCCGCCCGCAGGAAGAGCGGCACGTTCTTCATGCCGGCGTACCGGGCCGCGAAGACGACGACGGGGGCGTCCACGGCCGTGCCGGGGATGCCGAGGGACTCGCGGAAGGCGAGCCGCAGCGCCGCGTCCGGCCGGAAGCGGAGCAGGTCGACGCCGTTCGGGATCACGTGCAGCAGTTCGCCGGGGATCCCGGCGGCCTCGTACGCGTCCCGGGTGGACTCGGCGCAGCACACGCAGGCGGCCACCGTGCCGTCCGCGATGGCGGCCTTGAGCTCGTCGAGTGCCGGGCCCTGGTTCTCCGGGTCGGACCGGTGCAGGCAGACGACGACGGGGCGGCGCGGCAGCCCGGCCTGGTTGAGCAGCGCGAGCGGCTGCTCCTTCAGGGACAGGATGACGTCCGCGCCGGCCATGGCCCGGGCCGTATCGGCCAGTTCGGGGCCGCTGAAAACCGACGCCGCGACGGTGCCGTCGACGAGCCCGGCGGTGCGGCCGAGGGAGGTGACCTCGATGCCACCGGCCGTAAGGGCCCGGTAACACGCGTCGTCCTCCATGCGTTGTGTGGTGGCTTCTCGGTGGACCTCACCGTGCAGGCTCAGTACCCGGTGCCACTGCTGTCCGCCCTCCACCAGGCCCAGCAGCACATCACTGTGCACGATCCGGGCTCCCCCGGAGAAAAAGCCCTCGTAGACCGAGAGCACACGAAGTCCGAGCCGAGCGTCCACACGACCACCTGCCTTGCACCAGATCGAGCCATCCCCGGGATCCGCGGGTTAGCCGATATGAGGCGGTACGGACGTTTCATTCGGATGAACGGAGTGTCTCGGGCCGGAGTCGGCTGCGTTTACAGGATCAGCACCGGGCCCACGGCCGCCGACATCATTCCACTTCTCTCGCCGCCACCCTTCTGACCTGCACTTTTACCAGGCCGTTCGGGTCTCCCGCGCCCTCCGGACGACGGCTGCCGACGGCAAAAAATCGGCAAGCGGGGTACCCGGACGCGCGACGATGTCACAGACCGTGCCCGGCGTCGGACCGGGCGTTGATCCGGGCGGCCCGGCGGGTCAGGTGGTCGCGTTCGGCGAGGTTCGTGGCCTTGCGGGCGGCCTCGGCGTACAGGCGGGCGGCGGTCACCGGGTCGCCGTCGCGTTCGTGCAGGTAGGCGGCGACCGCGGGGTACCGGGGCAGGCCCGGGTCCAGCTCGGCCAGGGCGGTGAGGCCGGCCCGGGGGCCGTCGGCCTCGCCGACGGCGACCGCGCGGTTGAGCCGGACGACGGGGCTGGCGGTGAGGCGCACGAGTTCGTCGTACCACTCGACGATCTGCACCCAGTCGGTCTCCTCGGCGGTGGGCGCGTCCGCGTGCAGGGCGGCGATGGCGGCCTGGGCCTGGTACTCGCCGAGGCGGTCGCGGGCGAGAGCGCCCTGGAGGATCCCGACGCCCTCGGCGATCAGACGGGTGTCCCAGCGGCTCCGGTCCTGCTCCGCGAGGGGTACCAGGCTGCCGTCGGGCGCGGTGCGGGCGGCGCGGCGGGCATGGTGGAGCAGCATGAGCGCGAGCAGCCCGGCCGCCTCGGGGTGGTCGATCCGGGCCGCGAGCTGCCGGGTGAGCCGGACGGCCTCGGCGGCGAGGTCGACGTCGCCGGAGTAGCCCTCGTTGAAGACCAGGTAGAGGACGCGCAGCACGGTGGCGACGTCGCCGGGCCGGTCGAGGCGGACGCCGGAGACCGTGCGCTTGGCGCGGCTGATGCGCTGCGCCATGGTCGCCTCGGGCACCAGGTAGGCCCGGGCGATCTGCCGGGTGGTGAGGCCGCCGACGGCGCGCAGGGTGAGGGCGACCGCGGCGGAGGGGGTGAGGGCGGGATGGGCGCAGAGGAAGTAGAGGTGGAGGGTGTCGTCGGCGGCGGGGACGGGCCCGGGTGACGGCTCGTCGTCCACGCGGTCCTCGCGCCGGCGGCGGGCGGTGTCCGCGCGGGCCGCGTCGAGGAACCGCCGCCAGGCCACGGTGACCAGCCAGCCCTTCGGGTCCCGCGGCGGATCCGCCGGCCAGACCCGGATCGCCTCGACCAGGGCGTCCTGCACGGCGTCCTCGGCCGCCGCGAAGTCGGCTCCGCGGCGGACGAGGACGGTGAGCACGCCCGGGGTGAGGCTCCTGAGCAGGACCTCGTCCATCAGTGGCAGGACTCCGCGATGGTGGGCGGCGCGGTCAGGAAGGGGCGCACCTCCAGCCACTCGTGGATCGGCCTGCCGCCCGCCCCCGGGGCCGCGGACAGCTCACCGGCCAGCTCCACGGCGCGCTCCTGGCTGTCGACGTCGATCACCATCCAGCCGGCGATGAGGTCCTTGGTCTCGGCGAACGGGCCGTCGGTGACCGGCGGGCGCCCCTCGCCGTCGTACCGGACCCACAGCCCGTCCGGGGCGAGGGCCTGGCCGTCGACGAACTCGCCGCTCTTCTCCAGTCGGGCCGCGAAGTCGTTCATGTACCGGATGTGGGCCGAGATCTCCTCGGGTGTCCACCGGTCCATGGGTACGTCGTGGACCGCGGCCGGGGCGCCCCGGTAGTGCTTCAGCAGCAGGTACTTGGCCATGGTGGTTCTCCTCGGTGCCGATGCGGCCCATTGTGGCCGCCTTCGCCCCTGGGACGGAGCCGGCCACGGGTTCTCGACATCGCCGCCGAGGACGTCTCAGGCCTTCTTCAGGACCAGCTCCGTGTTCCGGTCCGTCGTGTCGCCCGCGAGGGTCTTGCCGGCGCCGGGCGCGTTGAAGGCCAGTTCGCGGTAGAGGGCGGCGAGGCCGGTCTGGGAGAGGTCGGCGAAGTCGGTGCGGTGCGGGGCGGCGGACTCGATCAGGGTGGTGAAGAGCGAGATCGTGCCGTCCTTGTTGTCCACCAGCTCGACGATCCTCGCGAGGTGCGGGTAGTCGACGTGCGAGGCGGTGGTGATCTCCCAGAAGGAGTTGCCGTTGGAGGCCTTGTGCGGGGTGATGAGGTTGCGGTGGATGTGCCCGTTCACCCAGGCCAGCACGTTGGCGTGGCGGTTGAGCAGGGTGACCAGCTCGGCGCCGCCGTGACGGCGGTCGCTCGGGTGCGCCGGGTCGGGACGGGTGTTGGTCATCGACCGGCTGGTGTGGTGGCTGAAGACGACCGCGTAGGAGTCCTTGTTCTCCCGCAGGGTCTTCTCCAGCCAGGCCAGCTGGAGCGTGCCGATCGATCCGTCGTAGTGGCCGCCCGCGTCCGTCGTGTCCAGGCTGATGCCGATGACGTCGTCGGAGATACGGAAGGCGTAGTACTGGGTGCCCGCCGCCAGGTTGGCGCTGGAGTAGCCGTGGCCGACCGGGCCGAGGCCCTGGTAGGCCGGGTCCAGGTGGGCCTTGAGGTAGTCCGCGGAGGTGTAGGGGGCGCGCTTCTCGTCCGCGGTGACCGAACGCATCGACCGGGCGTGCGCCTTGAGGAAGTCGCGGTAGCCGCTGCCCGTCGGGTCCTGGGCGTTGCGGATGGTGTCCTGGAGCTTCTTGGCCTCGGCGTCGCCGACCGACATCAGCTTCTTGCCGGAGACCGCGGCCTCGGCCAGGTAGGGGTCGGCGTGCGAGCCGTAGCAGCCGAGCGGCAGGGCGTCGTGGTTGCCGACCGTGGAATACCAGGGCAGGTTGAGGCCGGGGCTGCGCACCTCGCGGATCGCGGCGGCCAGGTAGCCCGCCAGGTGCGGGAAGCCGAGCGCCTTGTCCTGGTCGCGGACGGCCGAGGAGGCCTGCCAGTACAGCTTCATCCCGCTGTTCTGGACGCCCTCGTAGTGCTGGGGGTCACCGGTGTTGGGGGTGATCCGGCCGCCGCTCATCACCTTCATGAACCACTCCAGTTCGGAGTGGGCGTTGTTGTCGGTGTTGTCGCCGGTCGTCATCACGAAGTGCAGCGGCGAGCCGGTGACGGGGGCGCCGCGCAGCGCGTTGACCCGCTCGACGAGCGAGACCGCGCCGGGCACGGTGAGCGCCTCGTGCGGACGCCAGGCGTGCCGGTCGTGGACGCGCACGTACTCGAGGCGCAGCGGGTGCTGGACGTCCATCAGGTGCAGGTCGGTGAACTGCACGAACGCCGCGAGGGCGGTGCGGCGGTGCTCCCGGCCGGACTTGGCGGCGGCCAGGTCGGAGCGCAGCACGCGCGACCAGCCGGGCCCGTCTCCGAGTCGCCGGTATCCGGAGCTGTTGCGGGGCGCGGCGACGGAGGCGAGGGTGGTGCCCTTGGTGTACGGGGCGAGGGCGGCCGCGGGAGCCTTTCGGCCCTCGGCGACCGGCTGCTCCTCCGTCACGGCGGGGGCGGCCTCGCTGTCGGTGGGACGCAGTGCGTAGCCGACGCCCGCGGAGAGCGAGACGGCTCCGGCGGCGGCGAGCACGGTACGGCGGTTGATCTCCAGTGCCTCGCGGCCCTTGTGGGCCGCGGAGGTGGCGACAGAGCGTGTGCGCGACATGGCGCGATCTCCCCGAGTACGAACGCGTCGGCAGTGGTCACGGGCGATCGCTTCCGCGAACTTCCCGCTCACTGTGGATCGTTGGCACCGGGGGTGACCTGCGCGTGAACGCGGCGGCAACGCGCAGCGCCGATCACCGTACGTGGATCAGCCGAGGTGGGGACCGGCCATGGAGCGGATTGCGGGCGGCCGGGGCCCCGCCACTCCGCGTTCATCTGCCGGGGTAGGGGAGGCTCCCCGGCGCTTACGACTGCTCTTGTGCAAACCGTCCGGCGGCCGGCCGCTCCCGCCACAGCCGCAGGGCGACGTCGATCAGCGGGACGCGCCGGAGGGACGGCACGGCGTCGAGGTCCTGCCAGGCGGCCATGTCGGTCGAGCCGCCGACCTCGTTCCTGAGCTCGCCGCCGACGATCTCGCCGGTGTAGACGATCCGCACGCCGTGGTGGTCGGTGGCGGGGCGCCGCAGACCCGCGCGGGGGAAGCGGACGCGGTTCGAGTCGATGCCGAGCAGGCCGGTGACCTCGATGCGGTAGCCGGTCTCCTCCATGAGTTCGCGGCGGACGGTGTCGTAGGGGTCCTCGCCGT
Source organism: Streptomyces sp. NPDC086777 (assembly GCF_040702065.1). Taxonomy (NCBI): domain Bacteria; kingdom Bacillati; phylum Actinomycetota; class Actinomycetes; order Kitasatosporales; family Streptomycetaceae; genus Streptomyces; species Streptomyces sp. NPDC086777. The sequence continues at coordinate 10,572 of NZ_JBFBJI010000046.1, forward strand.
GCTCCATGCCGCCGCCGGGCAGGACCCACTCGGGAGTGCCGTCGTCGGCCGGTGACCGGGCGAGCAGGATCCGGCCGTCACGGACACACACGGCGTAGGCCGCCACCCTGAGCTTCTCGCGCACGTCGGCACGGTAGGGCCGACGGCGGCCCCGGGCCAACGGGATTTCCTTCCACAGCAAGGACACAGATAGGGGGTTTTCCCCATACGTTCATATCGATTCGGTCAACGTTCCCAAAAGACCGTCCCCCTGGGTAAAGCTGTGCGCTTACACGCCGGTCCTTGACCAAGTTCCGGCCTCTCCATGCTCGTTCCTTTACCTACAAGGGATGCAGATGACCCTCAGCCCCCAGCACGACCCGATACCGGGCCACAGACGCCTGGGCCGCATGGCCGCCGCCGTCGGTGTCCTGGCCGCGCTCGCCGCCGCCGGGCCGACGCCCCTGGCGGCCGCCGCCACCCCGGCCGCCGCGGCCGCCGACCCCGGCACCAAGTCGGCCCACGACAAGCTCGGTTCGGACGACGCCGAACTGCTCGCCGAGGCCAAGGCCGCGGGCGCCAAGAACGTCACGATGATGATCGCGACCGCGCCCGGGCAGACCGAACAGGTCGCCGAGGAGCTGGACGCGGTCAAGGGCGGCTCGGTGGGCCGTACGTACGACAGGCTCGGCTACGTCCGGGCGACCGTCCCCACCGGGCGGGCGGACGCGGCGATCGCCGCCGCGGCGAAACTGTCCTCGGTGCACGGGATCGACCTGCGCCAGGAGATCAGGCTCGACGACCCGACGGTGAACGGGACCGGCGCCAGGACCGCCAGGTCCACGAAGCCCACTGCCCCTTACCCGGGGCCGAACAGGAACACCCCCGCCGAGAACCCCTACAACCCGTCCTTCGAGACGGGCGCCGTCGACTTCGTCAAGGAGCACCCGAAGGCGGACGGCCGGGGCATCACCATCGGCATCCTGGACTCCGGCGTGGACCTCGGCCACCCGGCGCTGCAGCGGACCACCACCGGCGAGCGGAAGATCGTCGACTGGGTGACCTCGACCGACCCGATCGTCGACAACGACCAGACCTGGCGGCCGATGGTCACGGCCGTCTCCGGGCCGGACTTCAGCTACGGGGGCAGGAGCTGGACGGCGCCCGCCGGGTCGTACGAGATCAGCACCTTCAAGGAGTCGTACACCACGGGCGGCGACGCTGCCGGTGACGCCAACCGCGACGGCGACACCACCGACAGCTGGGGCGTGCTCTACGACCCGGCGGCCGGCACGGTCACCGTCGACCTGAACAACAACTACGACTTCTCCGACGACACGCCGATGAAGCCGTACAAGGACGGTTACCAGGTCGGCTGGTTCGGCACCGACAACCCGGCGACCGACGTCGCCGAGCGGCAGCCGTTCGTCGTGCAGATCCGCAAGGACGTCCCCATGGACCCGTACGGCGGGGACTGGGTCGGCAAGACGGCCGACTTCGTCAACATCGGGGTCATCGAGTCCGAGCACGGCACCCACGTCGCCGGCATCACCGCCGCCAACGGCCTGTTCGGCGGGAAGATGAACGGCGCGGCCCCCGGCGCGAAGATCGTCTCCTCCCGGGCCTGCACCTGGACCGGCGGCTGCACCAACGTCGCCCTCACCGAGGGCATGATCGACCTGGTCGCCAACCGGGGCGTCGACATCGTCAACATGTCGATCGGCGGCCTCCCGGCGCTGAACGACGGCAACAACGCCCGCGCCGAGCTGTACACCCGGCTCATCGACACCTACGGCGTGCAGCTGGTCATCTCCGCCGGCAACGAGGGCCCCGGCGCCAACACGATCGGCGACCCCGGCCTGGCCGACAAGGTCATCTCGGTCGGCGCGGCCATCTCCAGGCAGACCTGGGCCGCCGACTACGGCTCCCAGGTGACGACCAAGTACCAGCTGCTGCCGTTCTCCTCGCGCGGCCCGCGCGAGGACGGCGGCTTCACGCCGACGCTGGTCGCGCCGGGCGCGGCGATCAACTCCACCCAGACCTGGCTGCCCGGCTCCCCGGTCGCCGAGGCGGGCTACTCCCTCCCGGCCGGCTACTCGATGCTCCAGGGCACCTCGATGGCGTCCCCGCAGGCGGCGGGCGCGAGCGCGCTGCTGCTGAGCGCCGCCGAGCAGAAGGGCATCGCCCTCTCCCCCGCCGACCTGCGTACCGCGCTGACCTCGACCGCCCACCACATCAAGGGTGTTCAGGCCTACGAGGAGGGCGCGGGCCGGATCGACATCGTCGACGCGTGGGAGTCGATCCGCGACCACGCCACCGCGCACGACTACACGGTGAAGGCGCCCGTCGACACCGCGATCGACTACGCGCTGAAGACCCCGGGCTACGGCACCGGGCTGTACGACCGTGAGGGCGGCCTGAAGGCCGGGCAGAAGAAGACGTATGACGTCACCATCACCCGGACCTCCGGCGCGGACAAGGCGGTCCGGCACGAGCTGCGCCTGGTCAACAACGCCGGGCACACCTTCAAGATCCTCGGCTCCGACGAGGTGCGGCTGCCGCTGAACCGGCCGGTGACCGTCAAGGTGCAGGCGAGGCCGAAGGGTTCGGGCATCAAGTCCGCGATCCTCGAGGTCGACGACCCGAGGACCGAGGGCGTCGACAAGCAGATCCTGACGACGGTCGTGGTGTCGGACCCGGTCCACTACACCTACTCGGCGTCGGGTTCGGTGCAGCGCAACAGCTCCACGTCGTACTTCGTGACCGTGCCCGAGGGCGCCACGTCCCTGGAGGTCGCGATGAGCGGGCTCGCCGACAAGAGCCAGACGCGGTTCATCTCCATCCACCCGTACGGCGTCGCGGTCGACAACACCGGCACCCCGTACTGCTACAACAACTACCTGAACGGCAACGGCTGCAGGCCCGACGTCCGTTCGTACGCCGACCCGCAGGCCGGCGTCTGGGAGATCGAGGTCGAGGCGCGCCGCACCTCGCCGCTGCTCGACAACCCGTACAGGCTGGGCGTGACCGTGCTCGGCGCGGTCTTCGACCCGGCGACCGTGACGGTGCCCGAGGCGAAGGTCGGCACCCCGGTCACCGCCTCCTGGAAGGTGACCAACAAGTTCGCCGCCCTCGACGGCAAGCTGGTCGGCGGCCCGCTCGGCTCCTCGAAGACGGCCCGCCCGGCCATCAGGGAGGGCGAGACCCGGACGACCACGGTGACCGTGCCGGCGGGCGCGAACTCGCTGGACGTGGCGATCGGCAGCGTGTCGGACGCCTCGGCCGACCTGGACCTGACCGTGTACGACGCGTCCGGCAAGCAGGTCGCGCAGTCCGCCGACGGCGACTCGGAGGAGGCGGTCTCCATCGCCACGCCGGCCGCCGGGACCTACACGATCGAGGTCGTGGGCTACTCGGTCCCGGCCGGCTCCACCGACTACGACTACCGGGACGTGTTCTTCTCCGCCGCGCTCGGCTCCGTCACGGTCGACGGCGCGACGCCGGTCAAGCTCGGCACGGGTGCCTCGGCCACGGTGACCGGCCAGGTCACGGCGGCCGCGGCGGCCCCCGAGGGACGTGAGTTCTTCGGCCGGGTGCAGCTGGTCGACGCGCGCGGCACGGTCGCGGGCACCGGCAGCGTGCAGATCGAGAAGGTCACGCAGTAGCGGGGCCAGGTGCTGGAGGGGGCGGGCGTCCTGCGGGGCGCCCGCCCCCTCGGCTGTCCGGGCGGGTCACGGTGTGCTGTCCGGGCAGGTCATGGTCCGCGACGCGGGCAGGTCGCGCAGGATCCAGGTCCGCTCCGCCGCGATCCGGGCCTCTCCGACCGCGTACCGGTCGGGCACCTGCTGCCCGGCCGTGATGCCCACCAGGAGGCGGGCGCCGGTGCGGATCCGGGCATCGGTGCCGGTGTCGAGGAGGAACTCCACCTCGCCGGCGGTCCGCGCCGGTTTGTAGGAGCGGGAGACGTGCAGGGTGACGCGTTCCCGGCCGGTGTCCGCGAGCTGCCGCACCCCGGTGACCGTGCCCTCGACGACCAGCCGGGCGCAGGCGAGGTAGCCGGGGCCGCCTGCCTGCTCCTTGCCGCCCTGGCCGGCCGAGCCGGCCGCGCTGCTCGCGGCCCTGTCGGAACTGGCGCCGTTCGACAGCGCGCCGGAACCCGTGTGCGCCGCGAGCCATCCGATGCCGAACACCGCCCCCGTGAACGCGGCCGCGAGGGCACCGGCGAGGCCCAGGGCCCGGACGCCCCGGTGCTGCCGGGGGTGGCGGCGCCCGGCCGGGCGCGGGCGGTGTTCCGGCCGCGGGAGCGGTGCGGCCAGGGTGTCCCCGATGATCCCGAGCTGCTCGCGCAGCAGCGCCACATCGGCGCTCGCCGCCCGGTGCTCGGCCATGAAGACGGGGTCGGCGCGCTGCTCCACGGTGGGCGGCTCGTCCGCGAGGACCGCGAACAGGGCGTCGAGGCCGTCCGGCGCCCCGGGATCGCCGTCGTGTCCGGCGGGCATCTGCTCGGCGGGCATGGTCACACCACCTCGTCCTCGTGCAGGCGGGCGCGCAGGGCCCGTACCGCCGTGTGCAGCCGGCTCTTGACCGTGCCCTCGGGGATGCCCAGCTCCCCGGCTATGTCGCGTACCGGCAGGTCGGCGTAGAAGCGCAGGACGAGGATCTGGCGCTGGGCGTCCGGCAGCTCGTCCAGGCCCCGGGCGACGGCGACGGAGAGCAGCCTGCTGTCCTCGCCGGCGGCGTGGTCGGGCTGGCGCAGGGAGGCCAGCCGTTCGCCGAGGCGTTCCTGGCGGCGCTTGGCGCGGTGCCAGTCCATGGCGAGCCGCGAGGCGACGACCGCCGCCCACGCCGACACGTCCCGCGGTGCCTCCTGGCCGCTCGCGGCCCGCTCCAGCAACCGCAGACGTACCTGCTGTACCCCGTCCGGCAGGTCCGCCTGCGGTACGCCGCCCAGCGCGAGCACCGCCCGCACCCGGCGCTCCTGGTCCGCGTCCAGGGGATCACCGTGCTGGTCCCCCTGGGCGCGGCGGGCCTTTCTGCGCAGCACGACCCACCCCCTCCCGCGTTTCTCCTACGACGCCGCAGCCCCCGGAAACGTTCGCCGCACGTCCCGGAAATCTTCCGCGCGGTGCTCCGGAGGTGTTCCGGAAGACCTCCGAGGCGTACGTCACACCGGCGCGCGGCGCAGCACAGCTTGCGGCACGGCGGCCACGCGGAGGTAATTTCTGCAGCTCAGCGAGGGTGTGGGCGGGAGTTCCACGGGCCGGATGGTCCGGTCGGTGGGCATGGCGCGCAAAGAATTGGACAGGCTGGCCCTGGTCGGCCGCATGATGGAAAGGCCGTAGGCACACGTCAACGTTTGCAGAGGGAGTCGCTGTGAGGGTCGGAATCGTCGGAGCCACCGGTCAGGTCGGCACGGTCATGCGCGGGATCCTCGCGGAGCGGAACTTCCCCGTCACCGAGCTGCGCCTGTTCGCCTCGGCCCGCTCGGCCGGGACCGTGCTCGACGGTGTGACCGTGGAGGACGCGGCGACCGCCGACTACTCGGGCCTGGACATCGTGCTGTTCTCGGCGGGCGGGGCCACCTCCAAGGCGCTCGCGGAGAAGGTCGCCGCCCAGGGTGCCGTCGTGATCGACAACTCCTCCGCCTGGCGCAAGGACCCCGAGGTCCCGCTGGTCGTCTCCGAGGTGAACCCGCACGCGATCGCCGACCGTCCCAAGGGCATCATCGCCAACCCGAACTGCACGACCATGGCGGCGATGCCGGTCCTTAAGGTGCTGGACGCGGAGGCGGGCCTCGAAGCGCTGGTCGCCACCACCTACCAGGCGGTGTCCGGCTCCGGTCTCGCGGGCGTCGCCGAGCTGCACGGACAGGTGCAGAAGGTGGCCGCCGACGCGGAGAAGCTCACCCACGACGGCACGGCGGTCGACTTCCCCGAGCCGCAGGTCTACAAGCGGCCCATCGCCTTCAACGTGCTGCCGTTCGCCGGCAACCTCGTCGACGACGGGCTGAACGAGACCGACGAGGAGCAGAAGCTGCGCAACGAGTCCCGCAAGATCCTCGAGCTTCCCGGGCTGAAGGTCTCCGGCACCTGCGTGCGCGTTCCGGTGTTCTCCGGGCACTCCCTCCAGATCAACGCCCGGTTCGCCCGGCCGATCTCCCCGGAGCGCGCGACCGAGCTGCTCGCGCAGGCCCCGGGGGTCGAGCTGTCCGACATCCCGACCCCGCTGCAGGCGGCCGGGCGTGACCCGTCCTACGTCGGCCGGATCCGGCGCGACGAGACGGTGGAGAACGGACTCGCGCTGTTCGTCTCCAACGACAACCTCCGCAAGGGGGCCGCGCTGAACGCCGTGCAGATCGCCGAGCTGGTGGCGGAGGAGCTGTCGGCCTAGGCGCCGGGCGCCCAAGGGGATGCGGGACCGGCCGTCGCGCGGGTGCGGGTGTGCGGGGGCTGCTCGCGCCGTTCCTCCCCCGGCGTTCGGCCGGGGGTACCCAGCGCCCCTTTCGGGGCGCTGCCGTGGCCGCGTCCGGACGGGTGAGCGCCCGTCCTGCCTGGTCGCGCCCACGCGGCGGAGCCGCATGTCGGCACAGCCCCGCGCCCCTGAAGGGGCGCGGATGCTCACGTTCGTCATCCAGGGGAGCCACCACATATGAGCAACAGCCGACCGTCGTGTGACAGGTCGCTTGTCCTCGACGGCAAGGTCGCCATGATCACCGGGGCGTCCAGTGGGATCGGGGCGGCTGCCGCGCGGTTGTTCGCGCGGGAGGGGGCGGCGGTCGTGGTGACGGCGCGGCGCGTGGAGCGGCTGCGGGCGCTTGCCGAGGAGATCTCGGCCGGCGGCGGCCGGGCGCTGGCCGTGCCGGCGGACGTGGCCTCGGCCGCGGACGTCGAGCGGGTGGTCCGTTCGGCCGTCGACGCCTTCGGGCACCTGGACTGCGCCTTCAACAACGCCGGGTTCGGCACCGCGGGCACCGAGCTGCACGAGACCGGCCAGGACGTCTACGAGCAGACCATGGACGTCAACGTGCGCGGGGTCTGGAACTGCCTGCGCTTCCAGATCCCCGAGATGCTGGGGGCCGGCGGCGGCACGATCGTCAACACGTCGAGTGTCGCGGGGCAGCGGGCCACCGGGGCGTCGGCGGCGTACGTGGCGGCCAAGCACGCGGTCCTCGGGCTCACCCGGGCGGCCGCGGCCGAGTACGCGGAGCGCGGCATCCGGGTCAACGCGCTGGTGGTGGGCAGTACCCGTACCGAGATGATGGACCGGGCCGTGCGGACCATGCCGGAGCTGCGGGAGCGGTTCGAGGACGAGACGCTCCAAAAGCGCATGGCGGGACCGGCGGAGGTCGCCGAGGCCGCGCTCTGGCTGTGCAGCGACCGCGCCTCCTTCGTCACCGGCGCGGCGATGCCGGTCGACGGCGGCACGACGGCGGCCTGACGGCGGCGGCCCCGCGCGATCTCTGGGGTTTTCCCTCGTCGCCCTCCTCCCCGGTCCCGTGGAAGGATGGCGCAACCCACACATAACGAGGAGATGACCGCGTGCCTGGCACAAACCTGACTCGCGAAGAGGCACAGCAGCGGGCGAAGCTGCTCACCGTTGACTCGTACGAGATCGATCTCGACCTCTCCGGCGCGCAGGAGGGCGGTACCTACCGGTCCGTGACCACGGTGCGCTTCGACGTCGCCGAATCCGGCGCCGCGTCCTTCATCGACCTGGTGGCCCCCGCGGTCCACGAGGTCGCCCTGAACGGTGACGCCCTCGACCCCGCCGAGGTCTTCGCGGACTCCCGGATCGCGCTGCCGGGGCTGCTGGAGGGCCGCAACATCCTGCGGGTCGTGGCCGACTGCGCGTACACCAACACGGGTGAGGGCCTGCACCGGTTCGTCGACCCGGTCGACGAGCAGGCCTACCTGTACACCCAGTTCGAGGTGCCGGACGCCCGCCGGGTCTTCGCCTCCTTCGAGCAGCCGGACCTGAAGGCGACCTTCCAGTTCACCGTGAAGGCGCCCAACGGCTGGACGGTCGTCTCGAACTCGCCGACCCCGGAGCCCAAGGACGACGTCTGGGTCTTCGAGCCGACGCCCCGCATCTCGTCGTACATCACCGCCCTCATCGTGGGCCCGTACCACTCGGTGCACAGCGTGTACGAGAAGGACGGCCAGAGCGTGCCGCTCGGCATCTACTGCCGGCCCTCGCTCGCCGAGTTCCTCGACTCGGACGCGATCTTCGAGGTGACCCGGCAGGGCTTCGACTGGTTCCAGGAGAAGTTCGACTACGCGTACCCGTTCACCAAGTACGACCAGCTGTTCGTGCCGGAGTTCAACGCGGGCGCGATGGAGAACGCAGGCGCGGTGACCATCCGCGACCAGTACGTCTTCCGGTCCAAGGTGACCGACGCGGCGTACGAGACGCGGGCCGAGACCATCCTGCACGAGCTGGCCCACATGTGGTTCGGCGACCTGGTCACCATGGAGTGGTGGAACGACCTGTGGCTGAACGAGTCGTTCGCCACGTACACCTCCATCGCCTGCCAGGCGTACGCCCCCGGCTCGCGCTGGCCGCACTCGTGGACGACGTTCGCCAACTCCATGAAGACCTGGGCGTACCGGCAGGACCAGCTGCCCTCCACGCACCCGATCATGGCCGAGATCCGGGATCTCGACGACGTGCTCGTCAACTTCGACGGCATCACGTACGCCAAGGGCGCGAGCGTCCTGAAGCAGCTGGTCGCGTACGTCGGCATGGACGAGTTCTTCAAGGGCGTGCAGGCCTACTTCAAGCGGCACGCGTTCGGCAACACCCGCCTGTCCGACCTGCTGGGCGCTCTGGAGGAGACCTCCGGGCGTGACCTGAGCACCTGGTCGCAGAAGTGGCTGCAGACGGCAGGGATCAACGTCCTGCGCCCGGAGGTGGAGACGGACGCCGACGGTGTCGTCACCTCCTTCGCCATCCGCCAGGAGGCCCCGGCGCTGCCGGCCGGCGCCAAGGGCGAGCCGGTCCTGCGCCCGCACCGGATCGCGATCGGCCTGTACGACCTCGACGAGGCGACCGGCAAGCTGGTGCGCACCGACCGGATCGAGCTGGACGTGGACGGCGGGCTGACCGCCGTACCGCAGTTGTCCGGCCGCCGCCGCCCCGCGGTGTTCCTGCTCAACGACGACGACCTGTCGTACGCCAAGGTCCGCCTCGACGAGGAGTCGCTGCGCTTCGTCACCGAGCACCTCGGCGACTTCGAGTCCTCGCTGCCGCGCGCGCTGTGCTGGGCCTCGGCCTGGGACATGACCCGGGACGCGGAACTGCCCACCCGCGCGTACCTGTCCCTCGTGCTGTCCGGCATCGGCAAGGAGTCGGACATCGGTGTCGTCCAGTCCCTGCACCGCCAGGTGAAGCTCGCCATCGAGCTGTACGCCGACCCGACCGCCCGCGAGGCCCTGCTCACCCGCTGGACCGACGCCACGCTGGCCCACCTGCGGTCCGCCGCGCCGGGCAGCGACCACCAGCTGGCCTGGGCCCGCGCCTTCGCGGCCACGGCCCGCACCCCGGAGCAGCTGGACCTCCTGGACAGCCTGCTGGAGGGCACCCACACCATCGAGGGCCTGGCCGTCGACACCGAACTGCGCTGGGCGTTCGTGGAGCGGCTGGCGACGGTCGGCCGCTTCGACGAGGCGGAGATCGCGGGCGAGTACGAGCGGGACCGGACCGCCGCCGGCGAGCGGCACGCGGCCACCGCCCGCGCCGCCCGCCCGACCGAGGAGGCGAAGGCGGAGGCCTGGGCGTCGGTCATCGACTCCGACAAGCTGCCGAACGCCGTGCAGGAGGCGGTGATCGGCGGCTTCGTCCAGACCGACCAGCGTGAACTGCTGGCGCCGTACACCGACAGGTACTTCGAGATCCTGAAGTCGGTGTGGGACTCCCGCTCGCACGAGATCGCCCAGCAGATCGCGGTCGGCCTCTACCCGTCCCTCCAGGTCTCCCAGGACACCCTGGCCAAGACGGACACCTGGCTGGCGGCGGCCCAGCCGAACGCGGCCCTGGCCCGGCTCGTCTCGGAGTCCCGGGCGGGCGTCGAGCGCGCCCTGAAGGCCCAGGCGGCGGACGCCGCGGCCGAGTAGGCGTACCGCGTCGGGGCGTCCGGTGGGAGTTCCACCGGACGCCCCGCCCTATGCGCGAAGTACCCATCACCCAGGGCGGGTTGAGTATCCGTGCTCACGCCGGGGGCGTCCGCGCGTTGCGAGGATCGACGCAACGGCGCGGCAGTACGCGCCGGGTCCCATCGGCTCGGACGGTCCGAGCCGGCCCGAGCCAGTTGCGGAGAACTCGCCATGTCCCGTCGTATCGCCCTGTCCGTGGTCGCCGGTGTCGTCGTGCTCGGGGGTGCCGGGGCCGTCGCCGTCGCCTACGCCGGCGACCAGGCCCCGGCGCCCGCCCTGTCGCACAGCACCGTCCACTACGCGGCCCCCGGCGCCGGCCACCAGGGCTCGCTCTCCTTCACCACCGAGGTCACCGCGCCCTCCGGCGTGCAGAGCCTGAAGGTGCTGGCCTGGCCGGAGAAGTCCGAGTTCGCCGACAAGCCGCTGACCGCCAAGGACATGGCCTCGGTGGAGTCGGCCACCTGCACGCCGGCCGGCGCTCGCACCGTGCGCTGCGTGTACCGGACCCCGGTGTCCGCCGCCGATGCCGCGTCGTCCGCGCACGGCGCCTGGCACATCGCGGTGCTCGCCACGGCGAAGGACGGGCACACCACTCTCGACACCAGGGCGGCGGACTTCACCCTCGCGTGAACCCGGTCGTCCGCGGCCGCCCCCGGCTCTCAGCCGACGTGGGTGGCCAGCGCCCGCTCGACGTCCGGCGCCTGGGCGTCCTCGCCCGCCCAGGCCACGTATCCGTCGGGACGCACCAGGACGGCCGTACGGCGCCCGCTCCTCCAGTGCGCCACGGCCAGCCGGTCGCCGTACCGCGTGCCCGTGCCGTGCGGATCCGGGCCGGGGTCCGAGCCCGCGGTGACCAGGACGAACCGGCCGCCGCGCAGCGCCTCGTACAGACGGCCGCCGCCGGCCAGGGCGAGGTCGGGAACGCGGATGCCGGTGAGCGGGTGGGCGCCTCGCGGGGCGGGGTAGCGGTAGCCGATGCCGGTGATCTGGGCCATGGCCCGGCGGCGGACCGGCGCGGCGACGCCGAACGCGCGGATGAGTCCGGCGCGCACCGCGAGCATGGGGCCCTTGGCCATCGCCAGGCGGACGATCGCGCCGCTGCTGCGCAGCACGGACCTGCCGACCGGGTGGCGTTCGCTCTGGTAGGTGTCGAGCAGGCCGGGATCCGCGTGGCCCCGCAGCACCGCGGCGAGCTTCCAGCTCAGGTTGGCGGCGTCCTGCAGGCCGGTGTTCATGCCCTGACCGCCGGCCGGGGTGTGCACGTGCGCCGCGTCGCCGGCCAGGAAGACCCGGCCGACCCGGTAGCTGGGCACCTGGCGCTCGTCGCTGTGGAAACGGGACATCCAGCGGGCGTCGTGCATCCCGTAGTCCTTGCCCAGGGCGAGTCGGGTGATCTCCCTGACCTCGTCGAGGCCGACCGGCTCGTGGTCGGGGACGTCGCGGCCGCGGTGCCAGCAGATGACGCGGTAGTAGCCGTCGCCGAAGGGCGCGAGGAACGCGAACGCGTCGCCGACCGCGGCGGCCGTGAGCAGCGTCGGGGGCCGCTCGGCGAGCAGCACGTCGGCGAGGACGACGGACCGGATCGCCGACCTGCCCGGGAACGGCAGCCCGACCGCCTCCCGGACCGCGCTGTGCATGCCGTCGGCGCCGACCACGTACGCGGCCCGCAGGCTCTCGCCGCCCTCGACGTGCACGGTGACCCCGTCCGCGTCCTGGGTCAGGCCGGTCACCTCGCACTCGTTGCGGAAGTCGACGCCCGCCTTCGCCGCCCGGCGCTCCAGCACCTTCTCGACCTCGTACTGCGGGAGGACGAGGACGTGCCGGAAGCGGGAGGGCAGATCGCCCAGGTCGAGGGTGAGGCCGTCGAAGAGGTTGAGGCGGGCGAGCGGCTCACCGACCGCTTCCAGCTCGTCGGCGAGGCCCCGGGCGTCGAGCTGTTCGAGGGCGCGGGCGTGCAGGACGAAGGCGCGGGAGAGGTTGCTGATCTTGTGGGGGCGCTTTTCGAGGAGGGTGACCGGGACGCCGGCGGCGGCGAGGTCACCGGCCAGCAGAAGGCCGGTGGGGCCGGAGCCGACGACGATCACGCGGGGGGTCGGGCCGGTGGCCGGGCCGGTCGTTCCCGGGGTGCCGGGCGTGGCGGGTGTGCCGTTCATGGGGGCCTCCTGGATGTCTGCGCGGCGTTTGCCGACATCCGATGACCAACACTTGTTGGCCAACGCTTGTTGACAAGCCTAGGACGGGCTCCGTTCCACGGTCAACACTTGTTGGCCTACACGTGTTGGCCTACGCTTGTTGGCATGACCGGCACTCCCAGTGGAACCACAGGCCCCGCGAACGGCCCGGCAGGCGGCCCGGCGGCGCGCCGCTCCGACGCCAGCCGCTCCGCCATCCTGGCCGCCGCCCGCGAACGCTTCGCCGCCGACGGCTACGAGCGCGCGACCATCCGCGCCATCGCCAAGGACGCCCGCATCGACCCCTCGATGGTCATGCGCTACTTCGGCAGCAAGGACGGCCTCTTCGCGGCCGCCGTCACGCTCGACCTGCGGATGCCCGACGTGTCCGAGGTGCCGCGCACCGAGGTCGGGCACGCGCTGGTGAACCACTTCCTGGACATCTGGGAGGCGAACGAGGAGCTCACCGCGATGCTGCGGGTCGCCGTCACCAACACGGCGGGGACGGAGCGCCTGCAGGACATCTTCCGGGAGCAGGTGGTGCCGGTGGCGGCGCGGGTGTGCCCGGATCCCGAGCAGGTGGTGACGCGGGCGGGACTGTGCGCCGCCCAGCTGATGGGGCTCGCGCTGACCCGGTACGTGGTGCGGCTGCCGCCGGTCGTGGCGCTCGCGCGCGAGGAGGTCGTGGCGTGGCTCGGGCCGACCGTGCAGCGGTACCTGACCGCGCCGAGCCCCTGAGGAACGCGCCGAGGGCGCCGGTCGGCCCCCGTACGTGCGCCACGTACGGAAGGCGGCCGGCGCCCTCGGTGAAGCGGGGGGCCTCGGTGCGGCGGGGGCCTGGGGACCACCCCTCGGTCCTACGCCTTGGCCTTCGGGTCGGCCTACGCCTTGGCCTTCGGCTTGGTGACCCGGACCTTGGACTTGTCCAGCACCATCACCAGGCCCGCGATGACCGCGAACAGCACGAGCGGTATCAGGACGTAGAGGCCCAGCGTCTGGATGACGCTCAGGCCCTTGCCGGGGTCGTCACCGTCGTCACGCGTGAGCGCGAGGGCGGGCGACGACATGAGCAGCATCATCAGCGTCGTACCGGCAGCCAGGGCGCCGGCGCGCAGGGCGTTCTTCTTGTCCACGAAGCCAAAGTTAGCGGGCCGACCTGGGGGGCGCGCGTCCGGGGGTACCCGTAAGCCGCCCTCGCCCGTGGCACCGGCGGATCCACCGGAAAAGGTGACACGAACTGTCACCCTTGGCGGGCACCGTGGTGCCATGGACAAGGACACCAGCACACAGGACACCGGCACAGAGGACACCGGCAGGCAGGACACCGGCAGGCGGGACCCGGGCGGCCGGGACACCGGCCGGGAAGCCCCGCTCGGCGGCCGGATCGCGCTCGTCGCCGGGGCCACCCGCGGCGCCGGACGTGCCCTCGCGGTGGAGCTCGGGCGCGCCGGCGCCACCGTGTACGTCACCGGCCGCACCACCCGCGAGCGCGCCAGCGAGGTCGGCCGGACCACCGAGACCATCGAGGAGACCGCGGAACTGGTCACCGCGGCCGGCGGCACCGGCACCGCGGTCCCCACCGACCACCTGGACCCGGACCAGGTGACGGTCCTCGTCGAGCGGATCGACCACGAACAGGGGCGGCTCGACATCCTCGTCAACGACCTCTGGGGCGGCGAGCACCTGCTCACCGGCTCCGTCTTCGGCAGGAAGAGCTGGCAGACACCGCTCGCCGACGGCCTGCGCATCCTGGACCTCGGGGTGCGCTCGCACGTGATCACCGCGGCGCTCGCCCTCCCGCTCCTGGTCCGCTCGGACGCGCCGCTGCACGTGGAGGTCACCGACGGCACGGCGGCCTTCAACCGCCGGTACCGGGAGAACCTCTACTACGACCTCGCGAAGACCGCGCCGATCCGCATCGCCTTCGGGCTGGGCCAGGAGCTGGCGGAGTACGGCGGCACGGCGGTCGCGGTCACGCCGGGCTTCCTGCGCTCGGAGCAGATGCTCGCCCATTTCGGGGTGGCCGAGGAGAACTGGCGCGACGCGGTCACCCGGGACCCGCACTTCGCCATCGCCGAGTCGCCCCACTACCTCGCCCGCGCGGTCGCCGCGCTCGCCGCCGACCCCGACCGGGCCGCCCGCTGGAACGGCGGGTCCACCTCCAGCGCGGAGCTCGCCCGGACCTACGGCGTACGGGACGTGGACGGCAGCCGGCCGGACGCCCTGGCGTACTTCGAGGACGTCGTGTACGGCGGGAAGGCCGGCTCCCCGGACGACTACCGCTGATCCTCCGGTTCCGCGGCGTAGACGGCGGCGAGGGCCCGCGCGTGCGCGCGGAAACGGGCCCGCAGGCTCGCCGGGGCCAGCACCTCCACGTCCGCGCCCAGCCCGGTCAGCTGGCCGAAGGCGACGTCCTCGGACTCCACCGGCAGGTCGAGCGTGACCCGCCCGGCGGCGTCCGGCGCGGTCGCGGACGCGGACGCCAGCGCGACGGCCACGCCCGCCGGGTCCGCCACGGCGGGCAGCCGGCGCAGCCCGGTCCCGGTCAGCCGCACGGTGACGGTCGTGCGCAGCAGCGCCCGGGCGAACCCGGCCGCGTGGGCCTGCCAGTGCGCGGCCAGGTCGAAGGACGGGTCGCGGACGAAGGGTTCGCCGGCGCCGGGAGCGGCGGAGAGTGCCGTGACGCGGTCGACGCGGTAGGTGCGCCAGACGCCGTCCCGGCCCGTCGTCCGCTCGGCGGGGACGCGCCCCACGACGTACCAGACCCCCGCTTTCAGGACGAGCCCGTACGGCTCCAGCAGGCGGGTCACCGTGCGAGGCGGCGCGCCGTCCCGGCCCGGCCGCGCGTAGTCCAGTTCGACGGTGCGGTCGGACCACACGGCCCGGGCCAGCTCCGGGAGCAGTTCCGGTGCCGACGGCTCGCGGAACCAGGCCGGGGCGTCCAGGTGGAAGCGGCGCACCGACGACTCGGCCGCCGCGCGCAGCGAGGGGAGCAGGGTGGCGGACAGTTTCAGCCGGGCGGTGTCCGCCGCGTCCGACAGGCCCAGATCGCGCAGGGCCGTGGGCAGGCCGGAGAGGTAGAGCGTCTCCGCCTCGGTGGGGTGCAGCGTGGTGAGCCGGGTGCGGTGGCCCGGCGCCAGGTGGTACCCGCCCGCGCGGCCGCGTTCGGACCGGATGGGGACGCCCGCCTCCTGGAGGGCCTGGGCGTCACGGATCACGGTGCGCCGGGAGACGTCCAGCTCGCGGGCGAGGGCGTCGGCGGTCAGTCCGGGGCTCGACTGGACGAGAAGCGCCATGCGGATCAGGCGGGCGGCACGCATGCCTCAAGGATCGTCGACCGGCGCCATGACCGGTCCCGGGGCCATGACGGTGCCCGGCGCCATGACGGGTTTTCGGGGCCACGACGGGGCCCGGCGTCGGGGGGCCGCCCGACGCCGGGTCGTCGTCACGCCGTGGACGGGCTGTCCGTGTGCAGGGTCCGGAACAGTGCCCGTACCCGCTCGGAGGCCGTCAGCTCCTCCAGGGTGACCGGGCGGCCCTTCGTGTCGGCGATCGGCAGGCGCCAGTTCGGGTACTGGTCCCAGGTGCCGGGGAGGTTCTGGGGTCGGCGGTCGCCGACGGTGTCCGGGAGCCAGACGCCGATCATGCGGGCCGGGGTGCGGAGCAGGAAGCGGTGCACGGCCCGGATCTCGGCCTCCTCGTCGCCGGACTCGGACGCGGCGATCAGGCCCAGGCGGGTCAGCAGGGCCAGCCACTCGGCGATGTCGGCCGCCGCCTCGGCCCGTTCCTCGGCGAGCGGGCGGGTGAGGAGCCCGAGGCGGTCGCGCAGTTCGACGTGTTCGCCGGTGAGGCGGGCGGCGGTGGGCGGCAGGTCGTGGGTGGTGGCGGTGGCGAGGCAGTCGGCGCGCCAGGCTTCCGGGGGCAGCGGGCGGCCGTCGCCCGCCCAGTCCCGTTCGAACCAGAGCACGGACGTGCCGAGCACCCCGTGCCGCTGGAGCGTCTCGCGCACCCCGGGCTCCACCGTGCCCAGGTCCTCCCCGATCACCACCGCTCCGGCGCGGGTCGCCTCCAGGGCCAGCAGGGCGAGCATGGCCTCGGCGTCGTAGCGGACGTAGGTGCCCTCCGTGGGCGGCCGGCCCTCGGGCACCCACCACAGCCGGAACAGGCCCATCACGTGGTCGATACGCAGGGCGCCTGCGTAGCGGAAGAGGGCGCGCAGGAGTTCACGGAAGGGGGCGTGGCCGGAGGCGGCGAGGCGGTCGGGGCGCCAGGGCGGCAGGCCCCAGTCCTGGCCGCGGGCGTTGAAGGCGTCGGGCGGGGCGCCGACGGACATCCCGGCCGCGAAGTAGTCCTGCTGGGCCCAGGCGTCGGCGCCCGCGGGGTGCACGCCGACGGCGAGGTCGTGCACGATCCCGACCGGCATCCCGGCCGCGCGGGCGGCCCGCTGGGCGGCGGTGAGCTGGGTGACGGTGAGCCAGGCGAGGCGGGCGTGGAAGCCGACGCGGGCGGCCAGCTCGGTGCGGGCGCGGGCGGTCTCCGGCGAGCGCGGGTCGCGCAGGGCCCCGGGCCACCGGTGCCAGTCGGAGCCGTGCACCTCGGCGAGGGCGTACCAGGTGGCGTGGTCCTCCAGGGCCTGCCCCTCCGCGGCGCGGAAGGCGTCGTAGGCGGCCTGCCGGTCCGGGGCGAGCGGCGCGGCGGCCGCTGTCTCCAGCGCCTCCCGCTTCAGCTCCCACACGGCGTCCCGGTCGATGAGGGCGCCCTGGTCGAGGACGGCGGAGCGCAGGTGACCGGCGCGGTCCGTGAGGGAGCCGGTCCCGGTGTACTCGGGTACGGCCTCCGGCCGCAGGTGCACCGGGTCGGGGAACCGGCGGGAGGAGGGCCGGTAGGGCGACGGGTCGGTGGGGGCGCCCGGTACGGCCGCGTGCAGGGGGTTGACCTGCACGAACCCGGCGCCCGCGGTGCGTCCGGCCCAGTCGGCCAGGTCGGCGAGGTCACCGAGGTCGCCCATGCCCCAGGAGCGGCGGGAGAGCAGCGAGTAGAGCTGGACGAGGATCCCGTACGAGCGGCCGGCGGGGGTGGGCAGCCGGTCGGGGGCGACGACGAGGTGGGAGCGGGCGACGCGGCCGTCGGGTGCGGCGGCGGTCAGCAGGTGCACCCCGGGCGGCAGGCCCGCCACGTCCGCCCGGCTCTCCCCGTCCTCCGTCCGCACCTCCAGGCGGGTGCCCGCGGGCAGGCCGAGGTCGATCCCGCCGGTGCCCGCCCAGTGGACGACGGTCGGCGGCAGCAGCCGCCCGGCGAGCTCCCGCTCCCGGTCGGCGAGGGCGGCGCGGACGGCCTCCGGGCCGCTCGCGTCGACGCCCAGGGCGCCCAGCGCGGCGGTCACGGCACCGGCGGAGGCGGCGACCGTACGGTCCGGGGCGGGGCTGTAGGAGGTGGCGACGCCGTGCAGCTCCGCGAGCCGGCACAGCCCGGGGTCCAGGGCTTCGTTCATCTACAACCCCGGCTCGCTGGTCAGCGGCACCGCGTCGGCCAGCGGCGGCTCACTGGTGAGGGGCTCGGCGTCGGGCAGCGGCGGCTCGCTGGTGAGCGGGGCCTCGGCGCAGGCGCTCTCGGCGCTGAACACGCACAGGTGGGGCTCCTCCTCGGTCCGCACCGGGGGTTTGAACTGGGCCGGGATCGGATGATGAACCGTTGCGGCCACGGCGGCCTCCTCGTCTGTCCTCGGGTGGGGCGGCGGTTGCCGCCGGGTGAGAGGAGCCCTACCCCGTCGTCGCGAGGGCACGCGTGACGCCCGGCACCGCCCCGCGAACGGACCGCGTCGGGCCAGGCGGAGGGTCGGGGCGGCGCCGTGCGCCTCGGCTCGGCGGGGGGGCGCACGGAAGCGCGGTGGCGGTGCGGGCGCAGCCGGGCGCCGGGGCGCCCGCGGTGGACGCGTCCGCGGCGGGCGGCGCGCTGTGCGGCGTACGGGGTGCGCGTGCCGGAGGACCCCGTGGCCGTGCGGGCAGCCACGGGGTATGCGAAAGCCCGGATCGTCAGGCGGAGATGCCGTCGATCCGGGCCAGGGCGTCGTCCGCGCCGTACGGCTGCAAGTACGGCAGCCAGCGCGGGTCCCTATGGCCGGTCCCGATGATGCGCCAGGCGAGGCCGGTGGGTGGGGCTGGTTTGTGCCGCAGCCGCCAGCCGATCTCGAAGAGATGGCGGTCGGCCTTGACGTGGTTGCAGCGGCGGCAGGACGCCACCACGTTGTCCCAGACGTGCTGACCCCCGCGGCTGCGCGGGATGACGTGGTCGACGCTGGTTGCGACGCCACCGCAGTACATGCACCGGCCCCCGTCGCGCGCGAAGAGCGCCCTGCGGGTGAGAGGAACGGGCCCCCGGTAGGGAACCCGTACGAATCGCTTGAGCCGGACCACGCTGGGTGCGGGGACTGTGACGGTCGCGCTGTGCATATAGGCGCCCGATTCCTCCAAGGCGACGGCCTTGTTCTCCAGGACGAGGATGAGCGCGCGGCGGAGCGGTACGACGCCGAGCGGCTCGTACGACGCGTTGAGGACCAGGACATGCGGCACGGGTGCCTCCTTGGGCGTCGGCGGCGCGTGGCTCGCGCCGGGACGATCTGTGGCCAGTCTCCCCTCATGCCTGGTGGACGCGCCACCATCTCCCGGTAACGGGCTGGGAGTGTTTTCGACCACACCGCATTCATCCCCCGGTCGCACCCTGTTTCAAGCGGGCCTGTTCAGCGGGCCTGTTCACGCCTTGGTGAGAAGCGGGCGTGAGCGCGGTCTCTCCTTCTGGTATCGGCCCGGCCCACACACGATGCCCCGTTAGTGTGGTGTTCCTGTCCGTCCGGTGACCTTTCCGTGACCTGGAACGCCGTATCTGACCCTGATCGCCGTGCCGGAGGGCAGTACCGCACCGCCTGGAGGTACCCGCCGTGTCCTTGCCCGCCGCCCTGCTGGCCGCCGGTTCGTCGCCGTCGCCGTCTCCCTCGGAGTCGGAGACAGCGACCGTGCCCACGCTCCAGGACGCCCAGGAGAGTGCCGCACACACGGCCAGCTGGGTCGAGCAGAACTGGTCGACGTGGCTGGCGATCGGGCTGAAAGTGCTGCTGGTCCTGGTGATCGCGGTGGTGCTCAGAAAGGTCGTGCTGCGGGCGATAACCAAGTTCATCGACCGGATGAACCGGACGGTCGAGTCGGCGGAGGGCACCACCCTCGGCGGGCTGCTGGTCAACGCCGAGCGGCGGCGGCAGCGGTCGCAGGCGATCGGGTCGGTGCTGCGGTCGGTGGCGAGCTTCCTGATCCTCGGCACGGCCGCGCTGATGGTGCTGAGCAGCTTCCAGATCGACCTGGCCCCGCTGCTGGCCTCCGCCGGTGTCGCCGGTGTCGCGATCGGCTTCGGCGCCCGGAACCTGGTCACGGACTTCCTGTCCGGCGTGTTCATGATCCTGGAGGACCAGTACGGCGTCGGTGACTCGATCGACTCGGGCGTGGCCTCCGGCGAGGTGGTCGAGGTCGGCCTGCGTGTGACGAAGCTGCGCGGGGCCAGCGGGGAGATCTGGTACGTGCGCAACGGCGAGATCAAGCGGATCGGCAACCTCTCGCAGGGCTGGGCCACGGCGGGCGTCGACGTCACCGTGCGGTCCGGCGAGGACCTGGACCGGGTCCGGGCCACCCTCGACGAGGTCGCCGAGAAGATGGCCAAGGAAGAGCCCTGGAACGAGGTCCTGTGGAGCCCGATCGAGGTGCTCGGCCTGGACTCCGTGCTCATCGACTCGATGGTGGTCCGCGTCTCCGCGAAGACCATGCCGGGCAAGGCGCTGACCGTGGAGCGCGAGCTGCGCTGGCGGATCAAGCGGGCGTTCGACGCGGCGCACATCCGCATCGTGGGCGGCGAGACGGCCGTCCTCCTGGACGAGGAGGTCCCCGACCCGACGGCCGCGGTGGCCGCCCCGTCGGCCTTCTCCAACGCGGACTCCCCGCAGGCGGCCGCGGCGACCCCGATCACTTCACCCCGGTCGGCGACGCCCGGGAAGTAGCGGAACGGTTCAGCACACTCGTTCGAGTGAACGGTGGGGCATTCCGGCGTCTTACGACGTCCGGGGTGCCCCACCGTTCTGCCGGGGCACCCATGGCGGGCTTGGCCTGGCGTCAGCGTGAGGAGAACCAGGGACGAGCGCCGAGCCGATCATGGAGAAGATCATGACGGAGCAGGACCCCATCGATCCGCTGATCGCGATCGAGGAGGCGTCGTCAGCGCCGATTCGACCCGAGTACATCGAGGGGACGGTCATCGTGCCGCCGCAGCCGGACAACCAGCACAGCGACGGCGCCGTCAAGCTCGCTGTCCAGTTCTTCACGGCGGGGCTCGATATGGCGGGCATGGGCAATGGCTGTCGAGGAGCACACCAGGACGGCAGCACCATGGCCCTCGTCATCGGGTTCATCGCCTGGGGCACCATCGCGAAGATCGTGCGCGCCCAGACACTCACCCTGAAGGGGCTCGACCACGTCGCCGCCGCACGGCTCAGCGGCTGGAGCGCCTGGCGCATCGCCCGCCGCACGAAGACCGCCCACCGCTACACCGACCCCGTCCTCCCCGGCGACGACCCGACCGAGGCCTACTACAGGACCGACGAGAAGGTGGACCTCGGCGATCCGCTTCCCCTCCCGGCGCCCTGCCCGACCCTCGGCACCGCCGCCTTCCACGGCGACTGAAGGGCCTCGGCTCAACGGCCTTCGAGCGTGCGCACTATCTGGCAGAGCGCGATGAACGCGGCGCCCCGGAAGAGGACGACATCAGCGCCGAGGCGTCGGCCGGCGCGGACCTCGACGTGGGTCTCCCCCGTCGACTCGACGTAGGTGGCCGTCCCGTCGGCGCACGCCCGGCTCCGGAACGGGCGCCACCCGAAGCGGACCGGGTTGCCGCCGCCGACCTCGGACGCCCGCCGGGCCAGGTCCAGTTCGGCGCGGACGCGGGAGAGCGGAATGCCGGAGAGGGTGTGCGTCTGGGTGCCGTTCAGCGCGTTCGCGGAGACCTCGACGCCCAGTCCGCGCGCCACGCGCACAAGCGATCGGGTCCGCCAGGCCGCCCACAGCAGGGAGAGCAGCAGCCACACCAGCCCGAGCTGGGCCGCCTCACCCAGGGCCGACCAGGTGATGCCGTCGTCGATGAAGGCGATGACGCACATCGTGAGCATCAGGGACACGAAGTCGGCGAAGGTGCTCCGCAGCAGTCGTACGAAGAGCCTTCTTCGAGGGGTCATGTCCAGCCGCCGTTCTCCGGGTCGGTATCGGGTCCAAGAGCAGCAAGCCGTACGAAGGGCCTGCTTGACCAGGGGCGACGGACATCGTGACGCAGCCGTGATCACAAACCGGCCGCCGGCCGGATTCAGACGATCTTCACGGGTCCCCCGCGCTCTCCCCGCATCCGCGATGATCTATGGTCAGCCCACTGCGGGCCCTTGTTCTGGAGCGCGACGTCGCCCGGGGGCCCGTCTCGAATGTGGGGAAACATGAGAAAGCTCGCCATAGGCGCCGCCGTGTCCGGTGCCCTGGCCCTGGCCGGCATCGCGGCGCCCGCCGCCTCGGCCGCCACTCCGGACCTGGTCTTCTCCGGCGTGACCGTGAACAAGGGCAAGGCGATCGTGGTCGGCACCGCGAGGACGGTGAACGTGCCGGTGACCTACACCCTGACCCGGCCCGCCGGCCTGGTCGTCGACAACAAGAAGACGTTCGCCGCGGTGGTGCTCTACCGCGGCACGCTGCGGACGCTCGACAACGAGCTGGACCCGGCGGTCATGCCGGTCTGCACGACGACCGCCACCACGGACACCACGGTCACCGAGAGCTGCACCGAGACCGTCCCGGTCGACCCGGGCGACTCCCTGTACGAGGCCGCGGACGCCACCACCTGGAAGGCCGGGGGCCTGTACGCCCACTTCGACGGCACCGTCTCGGACGACTTCCTCAGCTCCGAGTCCGACGTGGCCATGTGGGGCAGCCTCGCCGGCGTGAAGGTGCAGCGCGCCGCCAGGCTGACCGCCGACGCCTCGCCGGAGCCGGTCGCCAAGGGGAAGACGATCACCGTCAGGGGCAAGCTGACCCGGGCGGACTGGGACTCCCTGTCGTACAAGGGCTACTCGGGCCAGAAGGCCGTCCTGCAGTTCCGCGCGGAGGGCGGCAGGACCTACGCGAACGTGAAGACGATCACCTCCGGCACCGGCGGCGCCCTGTCCACCACGGTGAAGGCGTCGAAGAGCGGCTACTACCGGTACGTCTTCGCGGGTACGACGACCACCGCGGCGGCGACGGCCACGGGTGACCACATCAAGGTGAAGTGACGGCCCACCGCCGCCGACCTCTCCAGCAGGGCCCGTCCGGACGCTCCGGGCGGGCCCTTCGCATGCCCCCCTCACCCAGGCCTTCGCATGCCCAAGCGCAGGTAACGACTGGGTTGCCGCCGCGGCGGGCTATTGACGCTCCCCTTCCGGCGGCTTACGTTTTCCAGCCAACAGGAAACTTTCCTAACAGTGATCAACGGATGGACGGTTCCAGCCGGTCACCCGGGTGGACCGAACGTCCAGTTCACTGGGAAACTGAGCGGCTGGAAAGGCAGGTGTCGAATCCCATGGCAGGAACCGCCGGTACGCCGGGCACCCCGCGCGTCCTGCGCGCCATGAACGACCGCGCCGCACTGGACCTGCTGCTGGAGCACGGCCCGCTCTCGCGCACCCGGATCGGCAAGCTCACCGGCCTCTCCAAGCCGACCGCCTCCCAGCTGCTGGCCCGCCTGGAGGCGGCCGGGCTGGTACTGGCGACCGGCACCAGCGAGGGCCGACCGGGCCCCAACGCCCAGCTGTACTCGGTGAATCCGGGGGCGGCCCACGCCGCCGGCCTGGACGTGAACCCGGGCCGGATCCGCGCCGCCGTCGCCGACGTGACCGGCCGCACCGTCGGCGAGTACGAGCTGCCGACCCCCGGCCGCCGGTCCGCGCAGTCCGTCGTACGGCAGGTCACCGACGCCCTCGACGGCGCCGTGAAGGCGGCCGGACTGGCCCGGGACGACGTCCACCGGGTCGTCGTCGGCACGCCGGGCGCCTTCGACCCGAACACCGGCCGGCTGCGGTACGCCTCGCACCTGCCCGGCTGGCACTCCCCCGCGCTGCTCGACGAACTCGCCGCCGCGCTGCCGATGCCCGTCGAGTACGAGAACGACGTCAACCTCGCCGCCATCGCCGAACAGCGGCTCGGCGCGGCCCGCGGCCACGGCGACTTCGTGCTGCTGTGGAGCCAGGAGGGCCTCGGCGCCGCCCTGGTCCTGGGCGGCCGGCTGCACCGCGGCTGGACCGGCGGCGCCGGCGAGGTCGGCTTCCTGCCCGTGCCGGGCACCCCGCTGGTCCGCCAGGTCACCAAGGCCAACAGCGGCGGCTACCAGGAACTCGCCGGTTCGCAGGCGGTGCCCAGGCTGGCGCGCGAGCTGGGCATCGAGGACCTGCCGACCGGGCCGTACGACGAGGTGGCCGCCGAACTCGTCGCGCGCGCCGCCGACCACGCGACCGGGCCCTACCACCAGCTGCTGCGCACCTACGCCACCCGGCTCGCCACCGGTCTCGCCTCCCTCGTCTCCGTCCTCGACCCCGAACTCGTCGTCCTCAGCGGCACCGCCCTGACCGCCGGCGGCGAGGTGCTGCGCGCCCTCGTCCAGGCCGAACTGGAGGAGCTGGCGGCCGCCCGGCCGCGCCTCGTCGTCGGCGACGTCCGTCAACACCCCGTGCTGCGCGGCGCGCTGGAGAGCGCGCTGGCCACCACCCGCGACGAGGTCTTCGACACCTCGCGCTGAGCCCACCTCAGACCCCCGCACAGCCAGTCCTTCCCACGCACACCGCCCGCCCCGGGAGATCTCGCCATGCCCATACCCTCCGCTGCCCGAAAGACGGCTTTTGCCCTGGCCTCGGCGGCCAGCTCACTGGCCCTGCTCACCGCCTGCACCGGCCAGTCGTCCTCCGGAGCCGACGACGACGCCTCGGCGAAGACCACCATCAACTTCTGGCACGCCTGGAGCGCCCCGAACGAGGTGAAGGCGGTCAACGCACTGATCGCCGGCTTCGAGAAGGCGCACCCCAACATCCACGTCAACGTGGTCAGCAACATGACCGACGACAAGATCAACCAGGCGCTGCGCAGCGGCGGCGACAGGGCCCCCGACGTCATCTCGTCGTTCACCACCAACAACGTGGGCAAGTTCTGCTCCTCGGGCGCGCTGGTCGACCTGAACCCGTTCTTCAAGAAGTCCGGCATCGACCCGGAGACGACGTTCCCGAAGGCGATGAACGAGTACACCCAGTACGACGGCAACCGCTGCACGGCGCCGCTGCTCGGTGACGCCTACGGCCTCTACTACAACAAGACGGCGTTCGCGAAGGCCGGCATCACCAGCCCGCCGAAGACCTGGACCGAGTTCAAGGCGGACGCAAAGAAGCTGACGGTCAACCAGGGCGACAGCTACAAGCAGCTCGGTTTCATGCCGGACTACCATGGCTGGGAGACCACGACCGAGCACTACGCGGCGCAGTTCTCCCCGACGTACTTCACGTCCGACGGCAAGTCGAACATCGCCAAGGACCCCGCTTTCACCGAGGCGTTCACGCTGCAGAAGGACCTCGTCGACGAACTCGGCGGATTCCAGAAGCTGGAGAAGTACCGCGCGACGCTGGGCGACGAGTGGGGCGACAAGCACCCCTTCCAGACCGGTCAGGTCGCCATGCAGCTCGACGGCGAGTGGCGGCTCGGCATGGCCCTGGACGCCAAGACCAAGTTCGACATCGGCGTCGCTCCGCTGCCCGTGCCCGACGACCAGGTCGCGCAGTACGGCAAGGGCTACATCACCGGCACCATCGCCGGCATCGCCGCCAACAGCAAGAAGCAGAACGCGGCCTGGGAGTTCGTCAAGTACATCACCACGGACACGGACGCGGTGGTGAACTTCTCCAACGCCATCCACAACGTGCCGTCCACGCTGGCCGCCCTGAAGTCGCCGAAGCTGAAGTACGACCCGCGCTTCAAGACCTTCCTGGACATCGCCGCCAACCCGGACTCGACGACGTCGCCCGCCTCCATCAACGGCGGTGTGTACCTGGCGACGATCCAGAACTTCGGGTACGACTACGAGAGCGGCAAGGCCAAGGACCTCAAGTCCGGTCTGGAGGCCACGGCCAAGCAGATCGACACGGACATCGCGCAGGCCAAGTAGCGATGAGCAGCATCACGTTGGCGTCGAAGCGCCGCCGGTCGGCGCTTCGCACGGTCGCTTTCATGTCGCCCTGGCTGATCGGTTTCGCGGTGTTCTTCGCGTACCCGCTGATCTCCACGGTCTACTTCTCCTTCATGCACTACGACGGCTTCAAGGCGCCGATGTGGTCCGGCACGAAGAACTGGACGTACGTCTTCGAGCACTACCCGTACTTCTGGCCCGCGCTGCGCAACACGCTGTGGCTGGTGATCGTGATGGTCTCGCTCCGGGTCGTCTTCGGCCTCGGCGTCGGCATGCTCATCACGAAGATCAAGACGGGTACGGGGGTCTTCCGCACCCTCTTCTACCTGCCCTACCTGGCCCCGCCGGTCGCGGCGACCATGGCCTTCGCGTTCCTGCTCAACCCCGGTACCGGTCCGGTCAACTCGATCCTGGAGAAGGTCGGCATCCCGGCGCCGGGCTGGTTCAACGACCCGACCTGGTCCAAGCCGGCCCTGACCCTGCTGGCCCTGTGGGGCGTCGGCGACCTGATGGTCATCTTCATGGCCGCGCTGCTCGACGTGCCGACGGAGCAGTACGAGGCGGCGGAGCTGGACGGCGCGTCGGCCTGGCAGCGCTTCCGGTTCGTCACGCTGCCGAACATCTCGCCGATCGTGATGTTCGCGGTGGTCACGGGCGTCATCCAGACGATGCAGTACTACACGCAGCCACTGATCGCCGGAAAGGTCGCCTCGGGCGTCATCCAGGGCGCGGGCACGCAGTTCGAGCCCGGCTATCCCGAGAAGTCGACGCTCACCCTTCCCCAGCTGGTCTACAACCTCGGCTTCCAGCGCTTCGACTACGGCTCCGCGTGTGTCGTCGCCCTCGTGCTCTTCGCCCTGTCCATGGCGTTCACCGCGATCCTGATGCGGCGCCGGGGCGGTCTCATCCAGGCAGGTGACTGACGATGACCCAGGTACTGGACCGGCCGGCGGAGGTGCGGGCCCCGGTGTCGGAGGCCGAACGCACGGCCCGCCGCAAGGCTCTGCTGAACTGGGTGGCGGTGCACTCCCTCGGCGTCGCCGCCGCCCTGTTCTTCACCCTCCCCTTCGTGTTCGTGTTCCTGACCTCCCTGATGAGCGACAGCCAGGCACTGAGCCGGGACCTGATCCCGCACACCTGGGAGTGGGGCAACTACAGGAAGGTGTTCGACACCCCGGGCTTCCTGACCTGGTGGAAGAACACCCTGATCTACGCGGGCCTGGGCACCGTCCTGACCGTCGTGTCCTCGCTCCCGGTGGCGTACGCGCTCGCCAAGTTCCGCTTCCGGGGCCGCAACCTGTCGCTCATGCTGGTGATCTCGATGATGATGCTGCCGCCGCAGGTGGTCATCATCCCGATGTACCTGTTCTGGGCGAAGCAGCTGGACCTGTCGGGCACCCTGTGGCCGCTGATCGTGCCGATGGCGTTCGGCGACGCGTTCTCCATCTTCCTGCTGCGCCAGTTCCTGATGACGATCCCGAACGAGTACCTGGACGCGGCGAAGGTGGACGGCTGCGGCGACCTCAGGACGCTGCTGCGCGTGGTCATCCCGATGGCGAAGCCCGGCATCGCCGCCGTCGCCCTCTTCCAGTTCTTCTACGCCTGGAACGACTACTTCGGCCCCCAGATCTACGCCTCGGAGAACCCGGGCGCCTGGACTCTCTCCTACGGCCTGGAGTCGTTCAAGGGCATGCACCACACCGACTGGAACCTGACCATGGCCGCGACCGTACTGGTCATGGCCCCCGTGATCCTCGTCTTCTTCTTCGCCCAGAAGGCGTTCGTCGAGGGCGTCACGCTCACCGGAGTGAAGGGTTAACCCATACATGAAACTCACCGTGGTCGGCGGAGGCTCGACCTACACCCCTGAGCTCATCGACGGTTTCGCACGGCTGCGGGACACCCTGCCCATCGAGGAACTGGTCCTCGTGGACCCGGCCGCCGACCGCCTGGAACTGGTGGGCGGACTGGCCCGCCGGATCTTCGCGAAGCAGGGCCACGGCGGCCGCATCGTCACCACCCCGGACCTGGACGCGGGCGTCGAGGGCGCCGACGCGGTGCTGCTCCAGCTGCGGGTCGGCGGCCAGGCCGCCAGGCAGCAGGACGAGACCTGGCCGCTGGAGTGCGGCTGCATCGGCCAGGAGACCACCGGCGCCGGCGGCCTCGCCAAGGCCCTGCGCACGGTGCCCGTCGTGCTGGACATCGCCGAACGCGTCCGCCGCACCAACCCGAACGCCTGGATCATCGACTTCACCAACCCGGTGGGGATCGTGACCCGCGCCCTGCTCCAGGCCGGCCACCGGGCGGTCGGGCTGTGCAACGTGGCGATCGGCTTCCAGCGGAAGTTCGCGAACCTGCTCGGTGTCACGCCGTCCGAGATCCACCTGGACCACGTCGGCCTCAACCACCTCACCTGGGAGACGGCGGTCCGCCTCGGCGGTCCCGAGGGCGAGAACGTCCTGCCCAAGCTGCTCGCGGAGCACGGCGACACGATCGCCGCCGACCTGAAGCTGCCCACGGGCCTCCTCGACCGCCTCGGCGGCGTGATCCCCTCCTACTACCTGCGCTACTTCTACGCGCACGACGAGGTGGTGCGGGAGCTGCGCACCAGGCCGTCCCGGGCGGAGGAGGTCGCCGCCATGGAGAAGCAGCTGCTGGAGATGTACGGCGACCCGGCCCTGGACGAGAAGCCGGAGCTGCTCGCCAAGCGGGGCGGCGCCTACTACTCGGAGGCGGCGGTCGACCTGGCGGCGGCCCTGCTCGGCGGTGCCGGCAACCCCTACCAGGTGGTCAACACCTACAACGGGGGCACGCTGCCCTTCCTCCCCGACGACGCGGTGATCGAGGTCCAGGCGGCCGTGAGCGCGAACGGCCCGGTGCCGCTGCCCGTCCCGGACGTCGACCCGCTCTTCGCGGGCCTGGTGGCGAACGTGACGGCGTACGAGGAGCTGGCCCTGGAGGCAGCCCTGCGCGGCGGCCGGGACCGCGTCTTCCGGGCGCTGCTCGCCCATCCCCTCATCGGCCAGTACGAGTACGCCGACGCCCTGACCGACCGACTGATCGCGCACAACCGGGAGCACCTCGCGTGGGCCTGACCGCAAGTGTCCTCGCCATCGACGCGGGCAACAGCAAGACCGACGTCGCGGTGGTGGCGGCGGACGGCGAGGTCCTCGCCACGGCCCGGGCCGGCGGCTTCCGGCCGCCGGTGGTGGGCGTGGAGCAGGCCGTGGACGAGGTGGCCACGGCGGTCGCCGAGGCGTACGGCGCCGCCGGGGTCACCTCGGCCGCCCACGTCTCGGCGTGCCTGGCCAACGCCGACTTCCCGTTCGAGGAGGAGCAGCTGGCCGCCGCGCTGGCCACGCGCGCGTGGGGGGCGACGGTGGCGGTCCGCAACGACACCTTCGCGATCCTGCGGGCCGGCGTCACCGAGCCGCGCGGGGTCGCCGTCGTGTGCGGCGCCGGCATCAACTGCGTCGGCATGCGCCCCGACGGCCGCACCGCCCGCTTCCCCGCGCTCGGCCGCATCTCCGGTGACTGGGGCGGTGGCTGGGGGCTGGCGGAGGAGGCGCTGTGGCACGCGGCACGCGCGGAGGACGGCCGCGGTGAGGGTACGGCGCTGGCCCGCGCGCTCCCGGCGTACTTCGGGTACGACACCATGCTCGCGCTGATCGAGGCGCTGCACCGGGAGGAGGTCGAGCCCGCCCGGCGGCACGAGCTGACGCCGGTGCTGTTCGCGACGGCGGCGGACGGCGACCCGGTCGCACGGGCGGTGGTGGACCGGCTGGCGCAGGAGGTGGTGGCGATGGCGGTGGTCGCGCTGACCCGCCTGGAGCTGCTGGACGAGGAGACGCCGGTGCTGCTGGGGGGCGGGGTGCTGGCGGGCGGTCATCCGCAACTCGACGACGGCGTCCGGGAGTTGCTGGCGGCACGGGCCCCGAAGGCGGTGCCGCGGGTGGTGACGGCCCGGCCGGTACTGGGCGCCGCGCTGCTGGGGCTGGACGTGGTGGGTGCGGAGGTGGCCGTACAGGAGAGGGTGCGGGCGTACTTCGAGGGGTGACCCGGGGTGGGGGCCAGGGGGGAGGCTTGCGGCGCCCCGTAAGGGGCGCTGGGGGTACCCCCGGCCGAAGGCTGGGGGAGCAACCGCGCGAGCGACCCCCACGCACCCGTGCCCCGGAACGCACCGTCACCACCCCCCAGGAACCGAACCGTTCCCCCTGGCGTATTCATGGGCAGGGGTTCCGCTGCGATCCGATCAAGATCCAGTGAAGGCCGGTGCCGAATGTCAGTCCGGGCGGCGATACTGGGCGGCGACCGGATGACCATGGGGGAGGTCAAGTGACACACCCGCCGACGAAGAGCGCGGCACCGCCGGGCACCGGCACGGGCACCGCCCTGCCCGCGCAGCGGACGCGGCCCGGCACCCCCACGCCTCCCCGCCGCTCGGCGTTCGCGGAAGGCGCCGACCGGCTCCGCGCCGCCGCCACCACCGAACCCGGCCGGCTCCGCGTCATCGGCGCCGTCCTCGCCGCGCTGATCGTCGCCTTCGGTGCCGTCACCGCCTGGCAGATGACCGACCGCGCGGCCGCCGCCGACGACGTCCTGCACCGCAGCCAGCCGCTGAGTTCGAGCGCGGCCGACATCTACCGTTCGCTGGCGGACGCCAACACCGCGGCCTCCAGCGGCTTCCTGGCGGGCGGTCAGGAGACGCCCGCCTCCCGCGCGCGCTACGAGCAGGACATCCGGACCGCCGCCGCCAAGCTGGTCACCGCCGCCGCCAACTCCGAGCCCGGTTCGCCCTCCGAGGCGGCCGTCGCGAAGCTGAACACGCTGCTGCCGGAGTACAAGGGGCTGGTGGAGCGGGCCAGGGTGTACAACCGGCAGGGCTATCCGGTCGGCGGCGCCTACCTGCGGTACGCGAACGAGAAGATGGAGCAGGAGATGCTCCCGGCCGCGGAGGACCTCTACACGAAGGAGAACGCGCGTCTCGCCTCCGACTACTCGGACGCGACGCCGTACCCCTGGGCGGCGATCGTCCTGGGCCTCCTCGCGCTCGCCGCGCTCGCCTGGGCCCAGCTGCGGCACTACCGCCGGACCAACCGCCTGCTCAACCACGGCCTGGTCGCGGCCTCCGCGGCCACGGTCGTCACGCTGCTGTGGCTGGTCGTCGGCCACACCGTCGCCCGCTCCGGCCTGGACGGCTCCTACGACCACGGCGTCCGCTCGCTGAACGTGCTGCACGACGCCCGGATCGCCTCCCTGAAGGCGCGCGGGAACGAGAACCTGAGCCTGGTGGCGCGCGGCGCCGAGACGGTCACGGTCGGCGGGCAGACGTACGACGCGTACTACTACGACTTCGACAAGGACATGGACGCGCTCGGCAAGGGCCTCACCGAGGCCGCGGCGCTCGCGAACGACTCGGCGGGCAGCAGGCCGGTGGTGGCGGCCGAGGGGAACATGAAGGTGTGGAAGCAGCGGCACGCGGCCGCCCGCACCGAGGACGAGAACGGCGACTACCAGGCGGCGCTGGACAGGGTGATCGGCGCGAAGGGCGCGACCGCCGAGTGCTTCGACAGCGTGGACACCAACCTGAAGAACGCGCTGGTCCATGAGGAGGCCGAGTTCAAGGAGCAGGCCACCGACGGGCGGGACGCCATGTCCGGGCTGCCGATCGGTGCCGCCATGCTGGGGGTCGCGGCGGCGGCCGGCGCGCTGTTCGGCATCGGGCGCAGGCTTTCGGAGTACCGGTGAGAGGGGGCGTGGCGATGTTCGTGCGGCGGATGAGGATCTCCCTGCGCGGCTGGGGCGGGGTGGGCGCGATGGCGGTCGGCTGCGTCCTGGCGCTGGCGTTCGTCCTGCTGCTGCCGCTCACCCAGTCCCGCGGTGCGGGCGGCCAGGGCGTGGGGCTCGGCGGTCCGGGGCTGGCCACCGGCAGCCCGGCGAAGGCCGACACGTGCGTGGACTCCCGGGCGCAGGACGAGACCTGGTCGCCGTCGGGCGCGGACGGGTCCACCATCGACGCCATCAAGGCCCGTACCGGCGCCAAGCGGAAGCTGATCGTCGGCGTCGACCAGAACAGCTACCGCTGGGGCTACCGCAACCCGAACACCTCGGACGCGGAGCTGGAGGGCTTCGACATCGACCTGGTGCACCGGATCGCCCAGGACATCCTCGGCGACCCGAACGCCGTGCAGTTCAAGGCGATTCCGACGAGCCAGCGGATACCGGCGATCCAGGACGGCCGCGTCGACATGGTGGTGCGCACGATGACCATCAACTGCGACCGGCTGAAGGACGTCGCGTTCTCCGCGCCGTACTTCAAGACCGGGCAGCAGGTCCTCGCCCCCAAGTCGTCGTCGATCACCGGGTACAACGGCACGCTGGCGCACAAGAGGATCTGCACGGCGGCCGGTTCGACGGCGCACACCAAGCTGGCCGCCGACCGGAAGGCCGGGGGGCCGGCCGCCTCGGCGGACATCTCCACCACCGTCCCCAACCAGCTCGACTGCCTGGTGCGGCTGCAGCTCGGCGAGGTCGACGCGGTGGTCACCGACGGCGCGCTGGCCGCCAGCCAGGCCGCCCAGGACCCGACCGTCGAACTCAAGGGCGCCGCCTTCACGACCGAGTACTACGGGGTGGCCATGAAGAAGGACGCGACCGATCTGGTCCGCCGGGTCAACCAGATCCTGGTGGAGTACCGGTCCGACGGCTGGCAGGCGTCGTACGACAAGTGGTTGTCGGCGACACTGGGGGCGGACTCGACGGCGTCGAAGCCACCCGCGCCGCAGTACCTGCGCACCAGCTGACCCGCATCCGCGAGGCCCAGCCCCGACGAGCAAGCGAGAGGTGATCGATGGGCGTCACGGACCCCGCCGGGCCGGTGATGGACCGGGACGAGGTGGACCGTGCGCTGGCGCGGCTCGGCGCGGAGCACGAGGCGATCGAGACCTCACTGCTCGCCCTGCAGGACCACGCGGGCCGCAGGCTCCTCGAAGGCGCCGAGCTGACCGGGACGACCCGGGAGCGGTGGACGTCCGCCGACGCCTCGATCACCCTGCTGTGGGCGTACTTCGACGCCTACACCGACGCGTTGCGCTCCGCACGGGAGATCAGGGCCCGGCGCCGCTGGTCCAGCCGTGAGGACCTGGTGGAGCTGACCGAGCTGCTGCGCGGCGAGTGCGTGACGGTGGCGGGCAGCGCGACCGCGACGGCGAACGCGCCGACCCTGCTGTCCGCGGCCGGCCGGCTCAGCGAGCGGTTCTCGCTGACCGGTCTGGTCGACCGGATGAACGAGCTGTACGCGACCTCGCTGGACATGGTCGTCACCGCCGACGCGGTGTGGTCGGCGCTGCCCGCGCGGATCGATTTACTCGCCGCCGAGCTGCAGCGCACCCGCACGCTGGCGCACTCCGTCGGCGTGCGCCCCGGCGAGCACCCGGCCGGCGACGACCTGGAGCGGATCACCCGCATACTGACGAAGCTGCGCGCGGACGTGGTCTCCGATCCGCTGGCGTTCTGGGTTCCCGCGCCGGGGAGTTCGGCGCCCGGCGGCGGCCGTCCCGACACCACGGTGTACGACCGGGAGGCGCGGGCGCTGGAGGAGGTGCGGCGGGAGATCGACGCCGTGCTGACGGTACGGCAGGACGCCGAGGCCCGGCTGATCAGGCTGCGGGACGTGCTGTCCCGCGCGGACCGCACCCTCGCCGAGGCGCGCACCGCGCGCGGTGAGGTGCTGGCGAAGATCGCGGCGACCGAGGTGCCGGTGGTCAGCGGCCCGCCGACCGCGCTGCAGGAGCAGCTGGCGACGGCCGCCGAGTACCGCCGGGGGGCCCAGTGGCACCGCCTGTCGCCGCTCCTGGAGTCCCTGGAGCAGAAGGCGGAGGACGAACTGCTGCGCGCCCGTGAGTCGTTGACGGCGGTCACCGCGCCGCTCGCGGTCCGTGCGGAGCTGCGCGGCCGGCTGGACGCGTACAAGGCGAAGGTGGCCCGGCACGGGCTGGCGGAGGACCCGTTCCTGGTCGAGCGGTACGACGCGGCCCGGCGGATGCTGTGGAGTGCGCCCTGCGATCTCAGGGTCGCGGAGCAGGCGGTGCTGCGCTATCAGCGGTCGGTGGCCGAGGCGCTCGGGGCGCCGCGGGTGCCGCAGCAGAGCGGGCCCGAGGACCGGAGGGGGGAGTAAGCCGTGAGTCAGGCGGGAGAGAGCTGCCAGCGGCCGGACTGCGAGGGGACGTACGAGGACGTCGGCGGGGGTGAGCTGTACTGCGACACCTGCGGGCTGGCGCCGGTCGTCTCCGAGAGCGGCATGGTCGGTTCGCCGCCCACCGGGATCACGGCAGGCGGCAGGGGCTCGGCGGGCAGCGGGAGTTCGGGGTCCAGCAGCCGCTCCAGCCGGAGCAGTTCGCGTACCTCGTCGCAGTCCTCGAAGTCGCGACGCTCGGTCTCCGGGCGGCTGTCGCGGTCCCTGTCGGGCAAGTCGACGGGCCGTTCGGTGTCGGTGCGCAGCTCCGGTTCGTCGGCGAGCACGTCGGGGCGCAGCAGGCTGGGCGCCGGTCTGGTCACGGTGCCGCAGGTGCCGAAGCCGGACCCGCGCGAGATGGTCCAGGAGAACCCCGAGGTGCCGGAGCGCAAGCGGTTCTGCTCGCGGGCGGACTGCGGGGCGCCGGTCGGGCGGGCCCGCGGGGAGCGGCCGGGCCGGACCGAGGGCTTCTGCACCAAGTGCGGCAACCCGTATTCGTTCGTGCCCAAGCTCAAGGGCGGCGACGTGGTGCACGGCCAGTACGAGGTCGTGGGCTGTCTCGCGCACGGCGGCCTGGGCTGGATCTACCTCGCGGTGGACCGGGCCGTCTCGGACCGCTGGGTGGTCCTCAAGGGCCTGCTGGACACCGGCGACCAGGACGCGATGGCCGCCGCCATCTCCGAGCGGCGGTTCCTCGCGGAGATCGAGCACGCCAACATCGTGCGGATCTACAACTTCGTCGAACACCTGGACCAGCGCACGGGCTCCCTCGACGGCTACATCGTCATGGAGTACGTCGGCGGCAAGTCCCTCAAGGAGATCGCCAACGACCGGCGCACCCCGGAGGGCCGCCGCGACCCGCTGCCGGTGGAGCAGGCGTGCGCGTACGGCATCGAGGCTCTGGAGGCCCTCGGCCACCTGCACAGCCGCAACCTGCTGTACTGCGACTTCAAGGTCGACAACGCCATCCAGGCCGAGGACCAGCTCAAGCTGATCGACATGGGCGCGGTGCGCCGGATGGACGACGACGAGTCGGCCATCTACGGCACGGTCGGCTACCAGGCGCCCGAGGTCGCCGAGGTCGGCCCGTCCGTCGCCTCCGACCTGTACACGGTCGGGCGGACCCTCGCCGTCCTCACCTTCGACTTCCAGGGCTACACGACCGTCTTCGTGGACTCGCTGCCCGACCCGGACAACATCGAGGTGTTCCGGCAGTACGAGTCGTTCTACCGGCTGCTGGTGCGGGCCACCGACCCCGACCCGGCCCGCCGGTTCGCCTCCGCGCAGGAGATGGCCGAGCAGTTGACCGGCGTGCTGCGCGAGGTCGTCTCGGTGCAGACCGGGACCTCCCGGCCCGCGCTGTCGACGCTGTTCGGGCCCGAGGTGAAGGTCACGGACACCGAGCTGTTCCCGAAGCTGGACGGCGACGTGTCCCGGCTGGGCGGACGGAAGGTGGCCTCCAGACCGCTCGCGCTGGACCCCCCGGGGCCGGGCGCGGCCCCGGCCGACCCGGCCCTGGTCAGGCCCATCGACACCGCCGCCGCCGCGCTCGCGCTGCCGGTCCCGCTGGTCGACCAGAGCGACCCGAACGCCGGTTTCCTGGCCGGGCTGTCGACCTCGCTGGTGGGCGAGGTCAGCCTGCTCAGCGCGCTGGCCGCGGCGCCGGTGCAGACGGTCGAGACCGAGCTGCGGCAGATCCGCGCCCGGCTGGACAACGGCGACTTCGAGGCCGCGCAGGTGAGCCTCGGCCGGCTGGAGGAGGAGCGGCCCGACGACTGGCGGGTGGTCTGGTGCCGGGGCGTGGCCGGCCTGGTCACCGGCGACTTCGAG
Source organism: Streptomyces sp. NPDC086777 (assembly GCF_040702065.1). Lineage (NCBI taxonomy): Bacteria > Bacillati > Actinomycetota > Actinomycetes > Kitasatosporales > Streptomycetaceae > Streptomyces > Streptomyces sp. NPDC086777. The sequence continues at coordinate 46,208 of NZ_JBFBJI010000046.1, forward strand.
GGCGCGGCGCTCTCCTTCGACGCGATCTACGACGCCTTCCCCGGCGAGACCGCGCCGAAGCTGGCGCTCGGCCTGTGCGCGGAGGTGCTCGGCCAGCTGGACAACGCGGCCGAGTACTACCGGCTGGTGTGGGCGACCGACCCGGGCTTCGTCAGCTCCGCGTTCGGCCTGGGCCGGGTGCAGCTGGCGGCCGGGGACCGGCGGGGCGCCGTACGGACGCTGGAGTCGGTGCCGGAGGCCTCGATCCACTACACGGCGGCCCGGGTGGCGGCCGTACGGGCGCGGCTGCGGCACCGGACCGCGGCGGCCGACGACACGCCGTTCCTGGAGGACCTGACGGCCGCCGCCGGGCAGATCGAGGCGCTGGACGCGTACGGTCTGGATCCGGCCCGTCGCGAGCAGTTGTCGGCGGAAGTCCTCGGCTGCGCGCTGGACTGGATACTCTCCGGGGGCCAGGACTCCCAGCCCGTCGTCGGCGGCCGGGAGCTGCTGGGCAGCGGCCTGGACGAGCGGGGCCTCCGCTTCGGCCTGGAACGCTCGTACCGCACGCTGGCCAGACTGGCGACCGGCGGTGCGGAGAGGATCGACCTGGTGGAACGGGCCAACCGTTACCGCCCCCGGACGTGGGTGTAGTTGATGTCGCAGATGCCCCAGCAGGCCGCACCGGCGAAGTGCCCGAGCTGCGCGGAGCCGCTCGAATCGGGTGACCTGTTCTGCGGCGCGTGCGGGTACGACCTGTCGGCCATGCCCGCCGCGCCGCAGGACCACCCGACTCTCACCATGGGCGCCGCCGGTGTGGGATCCTCGGGCGTGGACTGGCCCCCGCCCGAGCCGGAGAGCTCCGGTACGCCCGCGGCACCGCATCTGCCGACCGACCTGCCCGGCACCGACTCGGGTGGCGACTCGCTGCCGGTGTCGCCGCCCGCGCACGGTTCGCCGGCCTCCCCGCCGCCGCACGGCGCGCCCGGGCACGGTTCGCCGGTGTCCCCGGCCTCCGGGGTGCGGTTCGACCGGCCGCCGGAGCCGGACGAGTACCCGCTCCAGGCGCCGGACCCGCGGGTGGCCGCCTCCGCCGCCGAACCGGCCGGGGCGACCGGGGCGACCGGGGCGACCGGCACGGCCGAGACCACGGAGCTGCCGAAGGTCTGCGTGGCCTGCCGCGCGGGCCGGGTCGACGACGACGGCTACTGCGAGAACTGCGGGCACGCCCAGCCGCGCGAGCGCGACCACATGGAGCAGGAGTCGGGCCCGGTGGCCGCCGTCAGCGACCGCGGGCTGCGCCACCACCGCAACGAGGACGCGTTCACCGTCGGCCACACCGCGCTGCCCGACGGCACCCCGGCCGCGCTGGCGGTCGTCTGCGACGGCGTCTCCTCGGCGACCCGGCCCGACGAGGCCTCCATGGCCGCGTCCCGGGCCGCCGGCGAGGCGCTGCTGGCCGCGCTGCCGCAGGGCACCCATCCGCAGCAGGCGCTGCACGACGCGATCGTCGTGGCCTCCCAGGCGGTCAACGCCCTCGCCGAGGAGCCCCCGTCGGCCCGTGAGCACACCCCGCACCAGAACGCCCCGGCATGCACGATCGTCGCCGCGATCGTCGCCTCGGGCCTGCTCGTGGTCGGCTGGGTCGGCGACAGCCGCGTCTACTGGGTGCCGGTGGACCGGAGCGCCCCGGCGGCCCGGCTCACCGAGGACGACTCCTGGGCCGCGCAGATGGTCGCCGCGGGCCTGATGAGCGAGGCGGAGGCGTACGCCGACGAGCGCGCGCACGCGATCACCGGCTGGCTGGGCGCGGACGCCTACGAGCTGGAGCCGCACACCGCCTCCTTCAAGCCGGACCGGCCCGGCGTGGTGGTGGTGTGCACCGACGGCCTGTGGAACTACGCGGAGACGGCCGAGGAGATGGCCGAGGTCGTCCCCGCCGATGCGGACGTACGACCGCTGCACGCGGCCCGGGTGCTGGTCGGTCACGCCCTGGACGGCGGGGGCCACGACAACGTAACAGTGGCGCTGCTGCCGTTCCCGGAACCGCCTCAGGGGGCAGGATCCGCCTGAGGCCGCGCAAAACGGCCGCAAACGGCAGGGAGACGCACGGGGAACGAGCCGTACGGCGACAGACGTACGGGGAAGCACCGGCGGACCGGAGGGGACCGGTCCGCACAATCGTCAGCACCCACCACGCGTGGGGTGGAGGGGGACCAGAGCAGTCATGGCCAATTTCTCGAAATCGAGCGTGCCGCAGTTCTCGGTGGACGTGTACCAGAACGAGTACCTGCCCGAGGGCGGTCGCGAGGTCAACGCGATCGTCACGGTGACGGCGACCGGCGGCGGCACCGTCGGGACCGCGGTCGGCACGTCGTACGCCCCCGGGCAGGGGCCCGCCGCCGGGGTGGCGCTCATGGTCGACTGCTCGGGATCGATGGACTACCCGCCCACCAAGATGCGCAACGCCCGGGACGCCACCGCGGCCGCGATCGACACCCTGCGCGACGGAACCCACTTCGCGGTGATCGGCGGCACGCACGTGGCCAAGGAGGTCTACCCGGGCGGCGGCCGGCTCGCGGTGGCCGACCGCGCCACCCGGGAGCAGGCCAAGCAGGCACTGCGCCGGCTCAGCGCGGGCGGCGGGACGGCGATCGGCACCTGGCTGCGGCTCGCGGACCGGCTCCTGTCCTCCGCGGACGTCACCATCCGGCACGGCATCCTGCTCACCGACGGCCGCAACGAGCACGAGTCGCCGGAGGACCTCAAGGCCGCCCTGGACTCCTGCGCCGGGCGGTTCACGTGTGACGCGCGCGGAGTCGGCACCGACTGGGAAGTGAAAGAAGTCACAGGGATCGCCTCCGCGCTGCTCGGCACCGCCGACATAGTCGCCGACCCCACCGGCCTGGCCGCCGACTTCACGCAGATGATGGAGACGGCGATGGGCAAGGAGGTCGCGGACGTCGCGCTGCGGCTGTGGACGCCGGTCGGCACGACCATCAAGTTCGTCAAGCAAGTGGCGCCCACGGTGGCGCAGTTGACCGACCGCCGCGTCGAGGCCGGGCCGCGCGCCGGGGACTACCCCACCGGTTCCTGGGGCGACGAGTCGCGTGACTACCACGTCTGCGTGGAGGTCCCCACGGCCGGCCTCGGCCAGGAAATGCTCGCCGCGCGCGTCTCGCTGGTCGTCCCGCAGTCCGACGGAAGCGCCCAGAATCTCGGCGCGCAGGGCCTGATCAGGGCGGTATGGACGGACGACATGGTCGCCTCGACCTCCATCAACCCCCAAGTCGCGCACTACACAGGCCAGGCCGAACTGGCACAAGCCATCCAGCAGGGGCTCGACCTGCGCAAAGCGGGCGATATGGACGGGGCAACGGCCAAACTGGGTCGGGCCGTTCAGTTGGCAAGCGCTTCCGGGAACGCGGATACTGCGAAACTGCTTGCGAAGGTGGTGGACGTGGTCGATGCCACGACAGGTACTGTGCGACTGAAGGCGAAGGTCGAGGAGGCCGACGAGATGACTCTCGAGACACGGTCCACAAAGACTGTTCGTGTAAAGAAGTGATCTGACAGTCCACACGCAGGACCACCCAGACAGGCTCAGGACGATCCTGACAGAGAGGGAAGCCCGCCATGCCGACCTGCCCGAACGGACACCAGTCGGGTTCCGACGACTGGTGCGAGGTGTGCGGTCACCGCATGGCCGGTGCCGTACCTCCGCCGCCTCCGCCCCCGCCGACCGCGGGCGGCTACGGCTTCCCGCCGCCCGCGTCCGGCGCCCCGGCCGGCGGCCCGATGGGCAGTGGCCCGATGGCCGGCGGTCCGATGGGGGGCGGACGGCACCTGTCCGCCGTACCGAACTCCCCCGAGCCGGAGCTGTGCCCGCAGTGCCGTACGCCCCGTGAGGGCGGTGCGCCGTTCTGCGAGGAATGCCGGTGGAACTTCCTGACCAACACGGCCACCTCGTACACCCCGGCCGCCCCGCGCCCGCCCGCGGGCGGCGGCCCGGCCGCGCCGACCTTCCGGCCCCCGGCCCCGCCGTCCTTCGGCGGCGGCGACTCGTACGAGTACCAGGGCTCGCGCCCCTCGCAGGTGAACCGTCCGGCCGAGCCGATCCCGTCCTTCGGCAGCGAGCCCTCGGGCCCGACGCCGTTCGCGGGCGAGCGCGGCGGCCAGTCCGGCCCGCCGGGTCCGTCGGGTCCCGCCGGCCGGCCGGGCTTCGGCGGCGACCGCGGCCAGGCGGGTCCGCCCGCGTTCGGCGGCGACCGCGGGCAGTCCGGCCCCTCGGGCTTCGGCGGAGGCGACCGAGGGCAGTCCGGCCCTCCGGCGTTCGGCGGAGGCGACCGAGGGCAGTCCGGCCCCTCGGGCTTCGACGGAGGCGACCGGGGGCAGTCCGGTCCTCCGGCGTTCGGCGGAGGCCACCGAGGGCAATCCGGCCCCTCGGGCTTCGGCGCAGGCGACCGCGGGCAGTCCGGCCCTCCGGCGTTCGCCGACCGCGGGCAGTCCGGCCCGCCCGCCTTTGGCGGCGGCGACCGCGGCCAGTCCGCTCCCCCGCCCTACGGCGGCGCCCCCGGCCAGAACGCCGGCGGCGGGTCCGCGTTCGGTGCCCCGCCCGGCGCCGGTCAGGCCTCCGGCCCCTACACCCGTGATCCCTCCGGCGGCCCCGCCGCGGGGCCCTTCGGTGGCTCGGACCCGTCCCGGCCGCCGGTTCCGCCGCCGCCCGGCGGCCCCGGTGCGACCACCGGCGGGGCTCCCGGCGCCTTCCAGCAGTCGGCGCCGCCCGCGCCGCCCGGTTTCCCGCAGGAGACCAGGCCGCCGGCCGGCGGCCCGTCCTTCGGCGGCGGTGACGACGACTGGGTGATCTCCCCGCCCGGCCAGGCCGGGGGCCCCGGCGCACCCGCCCGTCCCGGCGGCTACGGCTACCCGCAGCCCGGCGTCACCCAGGCCCCGCCCGGCCCCGCCTTCCCGCAGGCCCCGCAGGCCCCGGCGACCTGGACGGCGACGATCGGCCCGGACCGCGAGTACTTCATGGCGATGATGCAGCGCTCGGGCCCCGAGGCGGCCGGTCTCAACCTGCCCGCGTACTCCCCGGAGCAGCAGCGCACGCTCACCGGCAACCAGGTCACCATCGGCCGCCGCCGGCACTCCACCGGCGACACCCCCGACATCGACCTGTCGGTGCCGCCGGAGGACCCGGGCGTCTCGCACCAGCACGCGGTGCTGGTGCAGCAGCCGGACGGCAGCTGGGCGGTCGTCGACCAGAACTCGACGAACGGGACGACGGTGAACGGCGGCGAGGAGCCGATCCAGCCGTTCGTCCCGGTGCCGCTGCAGGACGGTGACCGGGTGCACGTGGGCGCCTGGACGACGATCACCGTGCGACGGGGCTGAGCCGCGGCGCCCCTGCGGGGGCGCCGACCCGTCCCCGCACGCGTTCGAGGTCCTAGGCCTCGAGTCCTCGGCCACCCCGTCTGAGACCATGGAGGGGTGAGAGAGATTCGGCGCGGCACGCTTCAGGAGAAGACCTTCTACGAGCAGGTCGGCGGGGAGGAGACCTTCCGTCGGCTCGTCCACCGTTTCTACGAGGGCGTCGCCGGGGACCCGCTCCTCAAGCCGATGTACCCGGAGGAGGACCTGGGCCCGGCCGAGGAACGGCTCACCCTGTTCCTCATGCAGTACTGGGGCGGCCCCACGACGTACAGCGACAACCGCGGCCACCCCCGGCTGCGGATGCGGCACGCCCCCTTCACCGTGGACCGGGCGGCGCACGACGCCTGGCTGCGGCACATGCAGGTGGCCGTGGACGAACTGGGCCTCACCGAGGAGCACCGGGAGACCCTCTGGAACTACCTCACCTACGCGGCCGCCTCGATGGTCAACACCCCCGAGTGAGCACCGACGGCGCGGCGCTCAGCGGACGCTGACGTCGAGCGCCCCGAGCCCTGCCCGGCGCACGGCGATCGACCCGAACGGGGTCCGCAGCCGCAGCCAGGCCCCCGCCGAGAGCAGTACGGCCTCGTCGCCCGGCTCGGTGCGCGGGCGCAGGAAGCCCAGGGACTGCGCCGCGTGGACGGCCCGGACCGGCAGCCGGGTGCCGCCGACGGTCCGGGACCAGATGTCCCGGCCGATCCGGTCGAGTACGGCACGGGTACGGCCGTCCGGGGCCAACTCCTCGGTACGGGACCGGAATTCGCCGACGGCGGCGGAGACCGCGGCGACCAGCGCCTGGGGTGATGGCAGCCCGGGCTCGGCCCGCCAGCCGCTCCGGGGCGGCAGCACGCCGGCCCACGGCGGCCCGGTCACCGCCTTCGGTACGGCGGCCGTGGCGGCCCGTTCGTCCAGCGACTCCAGCAGTTCGCCCGCCGACACGGTCACGTCGAGGGTGACGTCGAGCCCGTCCTCGTACGGCTTGGCGAGCCGCACCGCGCGGATCGCCAGCACCTCGAAGGAGGGCGGCCGGCCGAAGACGGCGAGCGCGGTGCCGGCCGCCTGCAGCCGCACCGCCGCCGAGCGGTCGTAGTGGAGCAGCCGGGAGAGGAAGGCCGCGAGGTCCGCCGCCTCCCCGTCGTCAGCGAGGTGGAGCACCGTCATGCGGCGACGGCCTCCTCCTTGTCGTCGTCGCGGTACTCCTCCAGGAAGTCCCGCTCCTCGGCGGTGATCCGGCGCGGCCGTCCGGCGTCGAAGTCGAACGGCACGACGACCGTCGAGGCCCGTACGTAGACCAGGTCGGCGTCCTTCACCTCGTAGGTGATGGTGAAGGACGCGGCCCTGATCTCGGTGATCCACAGCTCGACGTCGACCGGGTGGTGCCGGTGCACGAGCTGCCGCTTGTAGTCGATCTCGTGGCGCGCCACCACCGACCCCTGCTTGAACTCCTTGTCCGGGCGGAACAGGAAGTCGATCCGGGCCTCCTCCAGGTAGCGGACGAAGACCGCGTTGTTGACATGGCCGTACGCGTCCATGTCGGACCAGCGCAGGGGGCAGCGGTAGAGATGACGCAAGTTCGATCAGCCCCGGGTCAGCTTCTTGTAGGTGGCGCGGTGCGGACGCGCGGCGTCCGGTCCCAGTCGCTCGATCTTGTTCTTCTCGTACGACTCGAAGTTGCCCTCGAACCAGAACCACTTGGAGTCGCCCTCGTAGGCGAGGATGTGGGTGGCGACCCGGTCGAGGAACCAGCGGTCGTGGGAGACGACGACGGCGCAGCCGGGGAACTCCAGCAGCGCGTTCTCCAGGCTGGAGAGCGTCTCCACGTCGAGGTCGTTGGTCGGCTCGTCGAGGAGCAGCAGGTTGCCGCCCTGCTTGAGGGTGAGCGCGAGGTTGAGGCGGTTGCGCTCGCCGCCGGAGAGGACACCGGTCGGCTTCTGCTGGTCCGGCCCCTTGAACCCGAAGGCGGAGACGTAGGCCCGGGACGGCATCTCGACCTGCCCGACGTTGATGTAGTCGAGCCCGTCGGACACGACCTCCCACAGCGTCTTCTTCGGGTCGAGGTTGGCGCGGCCCTGGTCGACGTACGAGATCTTGACGGTCTCGCCGACCTTGATGTCGCCGGAGTCCGGCGTCTCCAGGCCCTGGATCATCTTGAAGAGCGTCGTCTTGCCGGCGCCGTTCGGACCGATGACCCCGACGATGCCGTTGCGCGGCAGCGTGAAGCTGAGCCCGTCGACGAGGACCTTCTCACCGAAGGCCTTGTTCAGCTTGTCGACCTCGACCACGACGTTGCCCAGGCGCGGGCCCGGCGGGATCTGGATCTCCTCGAAGTCCAGCTTCCGCATCTTGTCGGCCTCGGCTGCCATCTCCTCGTACCGCGCGAGACGGGCCTTGGACTTGGCCTGGCGCCCCTTGGCGTTGGACCGCACCCACTCCAGCTCTTCCTTGAGCCGCTTCTGCCGCTTGGCGTCCTTCTGGCCCTCGACCTTGAGACGGGTGGCCTTGGTCTCCAGGTACGTGGAGTAGTTGCCCTCGTACGGGTAGGCACGCCCGCGGTCGAGCTCCAGGATCCACTCGGCGACGTTGTCGAGGAAGTACCGGTCGTGGGTGATGGCCACCACGGTGCCGGCGTACTTGGCGAGGTGCTGCTCCAGCCAGTTCACCGACTCGGCGTCGAGGTGGTTGGTGGGCTCGTCGAGGAGCAGCAGGTCGGGGGCCTCCAGCAGCAGCTTGCACAGCGCCACACGCCGCTTCTCACCACCGGAGAGCGTGGTGACGGGCCAGTCGCCGGGGGGGCACCCGAGCGCGTCCATGGCCTGCTCCAGCTGGGCGTCGAGGTCCCAGGCGTTCGCGTGGTCCAGGTCCTCCTGGAGCTTGCCCATCTCGTCGAGCAGCGCGTCGGAGTAGTCGGTCGCCATCAGCTCGGCGATCTCGTTGAACCGGTCGAGCTTGCCCTTGATCTCGGCGACACCCTCCTGGACGTTCTCCAGGACGGTCTTCTCCTCGTTGAGCTCGGGCTCCTGCATGAGGATGCCGACGCTGTAACCGGGCGAGATGAAGGCGTCGCCGTTGGACGGCTGCTCCAGCCCCGCCATGATCTTCAGCACGGTCGACTTGCCGGCGCCGTTCGGGCCGACGACGCCGATCTTGGCCCCCGGCAGGAAGTTCAGGGTGACATCATCGAGAATCACCTTGTCGCCGTGCGCCTTGCGCGTCTTGCGCATGGTGTAAATGAACTCAGCCAAGAGAAACCGTCCGGCAGCTTGAAATCTGGCAGTGGGCAGATACACCCCATCTTGCCTGACGTCCAGCCTCGGGTGTTAACCCGTTTGGTCCGGGGGCTGTGACCTGGGGGTTCAGCGAGTGCGGCGGTAGCTCATCTGTCACTGTCGGTCGCCGATGAGTGGCCTCGGGCACCCTCGCACGGCCCAGGGACGGCCCGAGAAACAGAGTCCTCCCACCGCTCACCGCTCCGGATCTATCGTGCCGTTGCGACAAGCGCAGCGGACCGCCCCATCCTCTTCCTCGACGTCGACGGCCCGCTGATCTCATTCGGTTCGTCGGGTGGTCCGCTGCGAGCCGCTGTTTCCGACTCCTCAGCGTCTCTCGATCGGGGGAACCCGCTACTCGATCGGCTTGATCCCGAAATCGGACCGCGCCTCCTGGCCCTGGGCTGCCATCTCGTGTGGGCCACGACATGGATGGAAGATGCGAACGAGGCGGTCGCGCCGCGCCTCGGACTGCCGAAGCTCCGGGTGGTGGAGTGGCCGGGCTCCGGCGCCCACGACGGGCCCCGTGGCCTGCACTGGAAGACCCGTCCTTTGGTCGAGTGGGCCGACGGCCAGCCGTTCATCTGGGTCGACGACGAGATCAGCGCCATGGACCGCGTCTGGGTCTCTGCGCAACACCCCGGCGCGTCGCTGCTTCACCGCGTCGACCCGACCAAAGGGCTCATGGACGCCGACTTCTCCGCGCTCTCCGCTTGGCTCGACGCCGAGGGCGCCGACTAACGGTTGATCGGGATCTCGTACACGATTTCGCAGTGCGCCGCGGGCACCACGATGTCCGCCGTCTCCACGGGCCGCCCCTGGTCGCTGTAGTACGTCCGCCGGATGTGGGTGACGAGAGCGGCCAACCGCTTTAGGAGTTCGATCCGGCGGCCCTTCTCGGCCTGCACAGCGGCTTCGTACCGCTGTTCGTGGGTGCGCCCTCAGCTGCACTGACACGCCGGCGTTCGCGCCCGTTGATGTCAGGACTGCGTGTCAGCCGGCTCGCTGACGTCCCTGCCCCGCGGATCGTGAGGCAAAGGCGTTTGCGAGGTCACAGGCGTGTCGCCCCCATGTAGGGGGCGATCCGCCCTGCCGCGCCGCTGGCTAACCCATGGTCTTGGCGCCGTCCAGGGACTCGCGGATGATGTCGGCGTGGCCGGCGTGCTGGGCGGTCTCGGTGATGATGTGCATCAGTACCCGGCGGGCCGACCATCGCGCACCCGGTTCGGACCACGGGGCCTTCGGTAGCGGTTGTGCGGCGTCCAGGTCGGGGAGGGTGGCGACCAGTTCGTCGGTTCGGCGGGCTACCTCGGCGTAGTCGGCCAGCACGCCGGTCAGCGTCTCACCGGGCAGCATCCGGAACTCGTCGGCCCGTCGGGCCCAGTCGGCCTCGGTCATGGTGGTGAAGTCGGGCATCGCCGACGGCCCGTCCAGGATGAACTGCGCCCAGGCTCGCTCGACCGCAGTGACATGTTTGATCAGGCCGCCCAAGCACAGCCGGCTGGCGGTGGTCCGGCGCCCCGCCTGCTCGTCAGTGAGGTCACGGGTGGTGAATCGCAGGAAGTGCCGATGCTTGGCCAGGGCCTCCAGCAAGTCGGCGCGCTCGCCGGTAGCGGTGGGCTCATGGGCCGAGTCGTGCGTGGCCAGTTGGTTGACAGCGGTCTCGCTCATGGTCGCTCTGCCTTCCGTAGTTCGTGTTCAGCCGGGCCAGAAGGACACTAGGAGGCATGGAGGCCAGATCCTGACCTAAATGACCGGAGGGGAGTGAGGATGCTGAGCCGGCCGGCCCGGTGGACGCCGGTGCTTCCGGCGGGTGGGGTCAGAGGCTGCAGCGGCAGTAGAGGTGGTCGCCCGCCGTTCGTGCCCGTAGGGCCAGGGCCGTGAACGTGAGGACGGTGTGCTCGGCGTCGAGGGGGTCGGCGAAGGCGACCTCCTCGATCTCGTACCACTGGGCCGTCACCGTCGGGACGGCGTCCTCGGGGAGGTCGGCAAGGACGTCCCGCCAGTGGTCGGGGAGTTGCTGGAGGACCAGGCCCGTGTCCCAGGGGGAGTCGGGGCCGGTCGGCTCGCCGTGGGGGTACGGCGGCTCGGGCCAGACCAGTTCCGGGGCGTCCTGCCGGTCGGCGAACGGTATCCCCTCGGCGTGGGCGACGAGTTGGCCCAGGACCACGTCCGGGTCCAGGCCCTTCGCGTCGATCCAGTCCGCGCCCGACTCCGCGAGCGGCGTCCCGCGCAGCCAGTCCCCGCCGGGCCCGATGGCCCGGTCGACCGCCGTGGTGTGGTCACTCGCGCGGAAGTAGTCGTACAGCACGCCCATGCAGGTCTCCGTAGGTCACCGGGTTACGGGTTCTGGGTTCTGGGTTCGAGTAGAGCAGGCGGCACCGACAGCGCCGGGAAGGCGGCCGTTCGCGGAACGCTTCGGCGGCGGGCTGCGTCGTCCTTCTCCGGGGCACGGTGATCGTGCACCGGAGAGGGGAGACCGGGTGCGTACGGGCGGCTTCGCGGGGTGGACAAGACGGTTCGAGGACGAGCGTGCGCGCAGGGATGCCCAGGGTGATCCGGACTGGGGGCGGGGCGCGGCGCTGCATCCGGCGGTGTGGGCGAGCATCCAGCGCTTCCAGGTCGGCGAGGACGGGGACGGCGCCAACCTGATCGGCAAGGCGGACCAGGCCGGCGACGCCGACTACGGGGAGGCGGTCCGGCTCTTCGTCGCCGAGGAGCAGAACCACGCCCGGCTGCTGGCCCTGCTGCTGGCCGCGGGGGGCGTGCCGACGTTGAGCGGGCACTGGAGCGACGCCGTCTTCGTACGGCTGCGGCGTCTCATGGGCCTGCGCATGGAGCTGCTGGTGCTGATGATCGCGGAGGTCGTGGCGCTGCGTTACTACCGGGCCCTGCGCGACGGCACCGGCGACGCGCTCACCGCGGAGGTGGCGGGGCGGATCCTGTCCGACGAGGAGCGGCACGTGCCGTTCCACTGCGAGCGGCTGCGTTCCTCCCTGGCGGAGCTGCCCCGCGCCACCCGCCGCACCGTGCTGGCCCTGTGGCGGCTTCTTCTGCTCGCCGCCTGCGTCGTCGTCGCCGCGGACCACGGAGCGGCGCTGCGCCGGCTCGGCACCGGGCGCCTGCGGTTCGTGCGCGATGTCATGGTCTCGTCCCACGGGGTGGTCTCCGCCGTGCTGGTGCCCGGCCCCGGCCGCACCGGGGATGCCGCTGCCTCCTTCGACAGGACAGTGCTCGGGCGGGAGCGCAAGCTGGGAGGGACGAGAGGTCGCTCATGACGCGTTCCATGCGGGCGCTCGTGGCCGGCAGGGCCGGTGAGCCGGGTGATGTCCTGCGGGTGGAGTCACGGCCCGTTCCCACGGCGGGAGTGGGCCAGGCGCTGGTGCGTGTGGTGGCGACGCCGGTGCACGCCAGTGATCTGCACGTGCTGCGGGGCCGCTACGGCTTCTCCCCCGGGTTCCCCACGGTCGGGGGGTACATGGAGTGCGTGGGCCGCATCGAGGCCCTGGGGCCGGGCACCGAGGGGCTGCGGATCGGTGAGCGCGTGGTGTACGTCGCGATCCCGGCGGTGCCCGGGCCGCCGGCCGAGGGCACCTGGCAGGAACACCTCGTCGCCGACGCGCACCGGCTGCTGCCGGTCCCCGGCCGGCTGAGCGACTCCGACGCCTGCCAGCTCGCGGTCAACCCGCTGACCGCGCTGCTCCTGGTGACGCGCGAGCTCGACGTGCAGCCGGGTGAATGGCTGTTGCAGACGGCGGCGGGCTCCACCGTCGGCCGGCTCGTCGTCCAGCTGGCCCGGCATCTGGGGATTCGCACGATCAACGTGGTGCGGCGGCGTGCCGCCGTCGAGGAGATCAGGGCACTGGGCGGCGACGAGGTCGTCTGCACCGAGGACGAGGACCTGGTGCGGCGGGTCGCCGAGATCGCGGGACCGGCCGGTGTGCGCAAGGCCACCGACTGCGTCGCGGGCGCCGTGGGGGCCGAGGTGTCCCGGGCCCTGGCTCCGGGAGGAGTGACCGTCGTCTACGGCGCGCTCTCCACCCACCGGCAGACCGACCCGGCGGCGCTGACCATCCCGGTGTCGGCGCGCTCGGTCATCTACGAGACCAAAGTGGTCCGCGGGTTCTGGCTGAACCGCTGGTTCGGCACCGCCTCGCCCGCGGAGGTGCTGGACGCGCTGCGCGAGGTTCGCAGTCTCGTCGTCGGTGGCGTGCTGAGCATCCCCCGGGGCCGGCCGTTCCCGCTCGAACGCTTCGCCGAAGCCGTCTCGTTCGCCGAAGCGCCCGCGCACGGCGCCAAACCGCTTCTCGTCCTCGAGGACGGCCGGGACGCAGAAGGCGCCGTCTAGCGGGACCGCAGGGCCTTGTGCAGGAGCAGGGCGGTCACCGCGACCGCGCCGAGGGCCCCGACCGCGCCGACGGCTCCGACGGCTCGGGCACTTCCGACCGCTCCGTCGGCGCCGGCCGAGCGGAAGGCCCGGGAGGAACGCCAGGACAGGGTGGACCAACGGGAGTTGGCGGAGAGGACGGAGCCCGTGCTCAGCCAGGAGCCGGCCGAGACGAGGGACAGGGCCGAGCCGATCGAGCCTGCCGAGAGGGCGCTGCCGATCGACCCGACGGAGAGCGCCGAGCCGACCGACCCGATGGAGAGCACGGAGCCCACCGAGCCGATCGACAGCACCGAGTCGTGCGACCACAGGGACAGGACGCAGTCCGATGACGCGCCGCGGGACGCGGGTGAGTTGGTCATGCCGTCATAGTGCCCGTCCGGGGGTCAGTCGGTCTGCTGGTTCTCCCGCTGACGGAGGATCACCAGGACCGCGCCGCCGATCACCACCAGGCCGATGGCCACGCCCGTGATCACGCCGGTCGCGGAGTCGCCGCCGGTCGCGGCCAGGTTGACGTCGGAGGCGGTGCCGCCCACCGAGGCCGGGCTGGGCTCGCTCAGGGTCTGGGTGGCGAGCCCGGCGTCGGCGCCCTGGGTCCTGCAGTCGAGGACACCGGTGAAGCGGCGTTCGAGGCCGTTGACGCCGGTGATCGTGAAGTCGTAGGCCTGGTCCTCCTGGAGCGGGACGGTCACCGTCCGGGAGCTGTCGGCGGCGATGGTGTACTCCGTGCCGGCCAGCTCGAAGGTGAACGGCCTGTCCCCGGTGTTGGCCGCGGTGATGTCCACGCCGCTGCGGGCGCAGTTCTTCTCGGCCGACAGGGCCGGTATCGCGCCCTGGTCCGCCCAGGTCGCGTTCGCGGTCGCGGCGACAGTGGACTCGCTGGAGCCGGCCAGGATCTGGGTCTGGCTGCGGCTCTCGGAGGTGAAGGCCCGGCCGACGGGAACGGTCGTCGACGCCTGCACGGTCAGTTCGGCGGAGCTGTCCGCCGCGTCGTCGGGGACCTTGAAGTACAGCTTGCTGCCGTCCTCCGCGGTGCTGACCGGCTTGCCGGTCCTGTCGGTGATCCGTACCCCGCTGAGGGCCGCGTCGGACGGCGGGACCACGGTGACCGTGCTCGCGTTGGTGTGGACGGTCACCGGGCCGAGCAGGCCGCCCGGCCGGCCGGACACCGCCGGCGGGGAGAGGGTCAGCGACGCCTGCGGCTCGTTCTGGCCGCGGGCGTTCTTCTCCAGGTAGTCGGCGAGCTTCTCGGCCTGCGGGTCGACCGCGTCGACGTCCGCGCCGTCCGAGTAGCGCCAGATCGCCACCTGTGTGCCGGCCGCCGCGTCCTGCTCGGTGAGGCTGCCGGCACCGGCCTTGCGGGCCAGCGCGGCGAGGTCGTTGACCTGCGGGTAGGAGTTCTGCAGGATCCAGCGGATGTTGCCGGCGTTCTTGTTGGCGCCGAGCGAGGTGCCGCTCCACGCCGTCTCCTGGTACTTGGCGTCCCGCTGGGCGGGGTTGTGGAGGTCGACGCAGTACGTCTGGAGCGTGCCGCCGCCGTCCACGGACATCTCGAACAGGCCCGCGGCCACCTGCTCGTCGCCGCCGTCGCCGTGGACCACGGCCTCGCCGTAGGTCTTCAGGCCGTTCATGGTCGCCGCGGCCCCGCTCTGGCTCTGGGCGGTCCCGTCGTCGGCCGCGGCCGGACCGGCGCCGGTCAGCGCGACGGCGGCCACCAGCCCGGACACCAGGGCCGTGGCGGCGAGGCGGACCACGCCTCTCGCGGCCACGGCGGTGCCGTAGTGCCTGGTGGACGCGCGGGGCGCCGAGAGACCAGAGAACGCAGCGAGCACAGAATTCCCCTTCGAGCAGGACCCGTTGGACGCGGGGGGTGGTCCCACCAGCAGAATCAGCGGCCCCAGGGGCCATGCCCGGCATCCTATGGATCAGCCGCGCCGCCCTTTCCCGGTGAGATGGTCCGATGAGCGATCCGATCCGGAATCGTTATCGCGGAGGCACGAAGGGCAGGGCTTGTCGACAAAACCACCCGGCCGTGGTGGCGGGCACGTCGGGGCGCGTTCGCCGACATGCCGTCAGGAGCCGCCGGAGGGCATCAGGAGACACCGGGAGACACCGGGAGACGCCGGAAGACATCGGGAGACGTCAAAGATCACCGAAGGGCGCCAAGGGGTCCGCGACCGGCTGCCCTTGGCCGCCGCCCACCCACCGTCCATGGACGTCAACGAGTGTCAACGGGCCGACGGTTGACCGCCGTTCGGATGTGTCGATGCCAACCAGCCGTGACGTGGCGGCATTTCGTTCCCGGTCACGGCGCGGCGGCCGCCACCGCCGCCACCGGTTCCGGCCGGGCTAGGGCGGGTGGGTCGGAGGTCTCCTCCGGTGTCTCCCAGTCGGGTTCCGGGCGCGGTGGTGCCGGTGGTGCCGTCGCGTCCGGCCTGCCGGTTCGCCGGAAGGCCGCCGTGCCGCGGGCGAGGTCGTGGCCGATCGCCACCGCGTCGATGTCGGCGGAGGTCCACTGCTGGCCCTCCCGGGTCTCGGTGCGCACCTTCAGCCTTCCCTGCACGACGACCGGGTCGCCGACCGTCAGCGACGTCGCCGCGTTGGTGGCGAGCTGCCGGTTGGCCCACACCGTGAAGAAGTTGGTGTGGCCGTCCGTCCAGGCGTTCTTCTCGCGGTCCCAGTAACGCGCGGTCACCGCCAGCCGGAACCGGGCCGACGGACCTGCCGCCAGCTCGCGGAACACCGGCTGCGTCGCCACGTTGCCCACCGCGCAGACCATCGTCTCGTTCATCACGAACCCCTCCCTCGCCCGGCCGCCGCGGCCGGGCGGATCCGCGTACGGGCCGTCCCGTACGGCTGTGTCCACCGCGGCGACCGCGGACCCGGCATGCGGGTCGTGGTCGCCGTGGGTCCAGACTGCCGCCGTCCGCGTCGGCCCGCCGAGCGCTGTGGACCACCGCCGGCCTGTGGAGAACCCCACCACCCGTACGAGTGACCCCGTCCCCCCGGACGGAGCCCCGCCCGGGCCCGGACCCCGGCTGCGGCCCCGCCCCTTCGCCGGCCTCACCCCACTCCGGCGCCCGTCCGCGTCACCCTCGCGTACTGCTCCCGCACCTCCTGGTACCGCAGCAGCTCCGCCGCCACCGGATCCAGCACCCGGGCCCGCCCGCAGCCGGCCGCCGCCTCGCGGAGCCGGCGTTCCGCCTCCAGGCCGTACCGGCGGGCCGGGCCGCGGGCCGCCATCCGGCAGCCCCACTCGACCAGCGGGCCACCGATGATGCCGGAGACCATCAGCAGCACCGGAACGCCCAGGTTGGGCGCCGTCACCCCGGTGATCTGCCCGATCAGCCACAGTCCGCCGACGACCTGGAGGAGCGTCATGGCGGCCTGGGCGAGCACCGCCACCGGCCACCAGCCCGGCCGCGGTGGCCGTCCCGGCGGCAGCCCGGCCCGCGCGGCCAGGTCGTCGAGCGCCTCCGGAAGGCCCTGCGAGCCGCGTACGGCCGCCTCCCGCACCGCCTGCGCCCAGGGCGCGGGCAGTCCGGCCGAGGCCCGCTCGGAGACCGTGCGCACCGCCTGCTCCACCCGCTGCCTCGCGGTGGCCTCCACCTCGGGCTGGGCCTTCTGCAGACGTCCGGTGGGCGGCTCGCCGCGCTTCTGGTACCAGCGCCACAGCCGGAGCCAGGGCGTGCCGCAGGCCCGGTTGGCGTTGCGCCGCCAGGCCCGTTCGGCGGCCTCGCCGGCGGCGGTGGCACCGACCGCGTCCGCGAGCCGTGCGGCGAACTCGTCGCGCGCCTCCTCACTGAGCCCGGCGCGCCTGCCGGTGGCGTAGACCGGCCGCAGCCGGGCGGCGGCGGCGTCCACGTCGGCGGCGACCCGGCGGGCCGCCGCGCCTCGCTCGGACACGAACTGGCCGAGCACCTCGCGCAGTTCGCCGACGCCGTCGCCGGTGAGCGCGGACAGCGCGAGCACGGTCGCGCCCGGGTCGCCGTACTCGCCGAGGGCGATGCCGTCGTCGTCGAGCAGCCGGCGCAGATCGTCCAGGACCAGGTCGGTGGCCTCGCCGGGCAGCCGGTCGGTCTGGTTGAGGACGATGAACATGACCTCGGCGTGGCCGGCCATGGGCCGCAGATAACGCTCGTGGAGGACGGCGTCGGCGTACTTCTCGGGGTCGACGACCCAGATCACCGCGTCGACGAGCTTCAGGATCCGGTCGACCTGTGCGCGGTGCTGGACGGCGGCCGAGTCGTGGTCGGGCAGGTCGATCAGGACCAGCCCGCGCAACTGGGCGTCCGCCTCCGGGTTGTGCACCGGGCGGCGGCGCAGCCGGCCCGGGATGCCGAGCCGGTCGATGAGGGCGGCGCTGCCGTCGCTCCAGGTGCACGCGATGGGCGCGGCGGTGGTGGGCCGGCGTACCCCGGTCTCCGAGATGGCCACTCCGGCGAGCGCGTTGAACAGCTGGGACTTGCCGCTGCCGGTGGCGCCGGCGAGGGCGACGACGGTGTGCTGGCCGGAGAGCCGGCGCCGGGTGGCCGCCTCGTCGAGGACCCGGCCGGCCTCGCCGAGGGTGTTGCTGTCGAGGCGGGTGCGGGAGAGGCCGACGAGCTCGCGCAGGGCGTCGAGGCGGGAGCGCAGCGGGCCGTCGTACGCGAGTGGGGCGGGCGCCGGGGCGCCCGGGCCGCGGGTCTCCACGACGGGGACGGCGGCCTTGGCGGTCTCGGTGACCCGGCGGGCGATGAGGCCGTCGTCCCAGACGTCGTCGGCGGCGGCCGGATCGTCCTCGGCCGCGGCCGGACGGTCGCCGGTGGCGGCCGGTGGGCGCTCGTCGGACGGCTCCCGCTGCTCGCGTACGCGTGCGTGCGGGACGCTCTCGGCGGCCCGCCCGGCGGCCTCGGCCGTCTCGGGAGCCTGCGGGGCCGCGGAGGCTTCGGGCACCTCGGCGGTGCCCGTGCGCTCCCTCGGCTCCCTCGACTCCCTCGGCTCCCTCTGCTCCCTCTGCTCCCTCTGCTCCCTCTGCTCCCTCTGCTCCCTCGGCTCCCTCTGCTCCCTCGGCTCCCTCTGCTCCCTCGGCTCCTTCGGCTCCTTGAGGTCCTTCCCGGCCTCGTCCCGGTGCCGGTCGCCGTCCGGGGCACGGTCCCGCGCGGCCTCCCGCTCGGGCTCCCGCGCCGACTCCCGCGTGGACTCCCCTGCCGACTCCCGTACGGCGTCCGGGGCGGTGTCCGCCGCGGCCGGTCCGGTCTCGGAGTCGCTGGCGTAGTCACCGGTGAAGTCACTGGTGTGATCCATGCGTTCCATGTGATCCGTGTGGTCGTGGTCAGTGACGGCGGTCACCGGTCACCTCTCCTTCTGCAGGACGGACAGGGCGGCGATGAGTTCGGCCTGGGGCTCGGGGTGCACGTCGAGGGCGTCGAGCGGGGCGAGGCGGCGCTCGCGTTCGGCGCCCAGGACCCGGTCCACGTGTTCGGAGAGCAGTCGTCCGGCGCGGTCGCGCAGCCGCAGCGCGCCGTGGGCGCCGATGCGTTCGGCCAGCCGCTCCCCCGCGTTCCTGGTGCGCCGGCCGCCGAGCAGCGCGGTGGCGACCAGGGCGGCGACGACCTCGGAGTCCGGGGCGACGCTGCGGTCGAGCTCGCGCACCTCGTCCTCGGCGTACTCCTCCAGCTCGCGCCGCCAGCGCCGGACGGCGAGGCCGATGCGGTGCTCGGCACTCTCCAGGGACGGGTCGTGGTCGGTGAGTCCGGCGGCGGCCGAGGCCGGCTCGCGGCGCCAGGCGTCGTCGACGCGTTCGTCGGCGGCGGTGACGGAGCAGAGCAGCAGGGCGGCGAGGCTCTCCACCAGGGCGTCCAGGAGTTCCTCGGCGGAGCAGTCGAGCGGGTAGGCGCGCCAGCGCTTGAGGGCGTCGCCTGCGAGGACGGCTCCGGCCTGGAGACGCCCTCGCAGGCGTGCGTGCTCGCTGTCGTAGGCCGTGTCGACGGCGGAGGTCAGGCGCAGCGCGGCGGCGTACTGAGCGGCGGCGGCGCCGGCCAGTTCGGGCATGCGGGCCTTGAGGGAGTCGAGGAGGCCGTGCGCGGTGCGGGCCAGGGTGTGACTGCGGGCGCCTGGGTCCTGGGCCTGGTGGAGGAGCCAGGCACGCAGCGGGGCGACCGCGGTGGCCGGGAGCAGGCCGCCGCCCCAGGCCGACTCGGGCAGCTCGGGCACGGTGAACCGGGGTACGTCACCGAGTCCGGCCTTGGTGAGGAGGGCGCCGTACTGGCGGGAGACCTCCGAGACGACCGTGTGCGGGACCCGGTCGAGGACGGTCACCAGGGTGGCGTCGTACTCCTTGGCGGTGCGCAGCAGGTGCCAGGGGATGGCGTCCGCGTAGCGGGCGGCCGTGGTCACCATCACCCAGATGTCTGCGGCGCAGATGAGTTCCGCGGCGAGGACGCGGTTGTCGACGACCAGGGAGTCGATGTCGGGGGCGTCGAGCAGGGCGAGGCCGCGCGGGATGCTGTCGGCGGTCTCCACGCGCAGCACGCGCGCGGAGTTCTCGCCGGGGAGGAAGGGGTCGTCGTTGGGCTCCTGGTGCGGTACCCACTCCCGGGTGAGGTCGGGCAGCACGCGCATGCCGCTGAACCAGTGATGGTCCTCCGGATGACAGACCAGGACCGGGGTGCGAGTGGTCGGCCGCAGCACGCCCGCCTCGCTGACCCGGCGGCCCACCAGTGAGTTGACGAGGGTCGACTTCCCGGCGCCCGTTGACCCGCCCACCACGGCCAGAAGTGGCGCTTCGGGTTCTCTGAGGCGGGGCACCAGATAGTCGTCGAGCTGTGCGAGCAGTTCGTCGCGGTTGGCACGCGCGCGTGGAGCCCCCGCCAGGGGCAGCGGGAAGCGTGCGGCAGCGACACGGTCGCGCAGGGCGGAGAGTGTGTCGAGCAGCTGAGGCCGTACGTCCAAGGTCACCACATGCGAAGAATGCCCAATTTTAGGGGAATTCTGAAGCATATAGACATGTCTGCGTGCCGACAGGACACAACGGGCGGAAGGGGCGACTGGGACGGAGGCACAGTCCAGGCATAACGAGTGCACAACACCCGGTGCGTCGGGCGCCAAAAGCGATGCACGATTCGTACCTGCCTGCGATTATCAGGACCGCTTCACTGAACCTCCACATTGAGCCACGGAGGCGAAGCAACAGGGGCACGGATCCGGGAGTTCTATCCTTGTCCCCGGCAACGTCACGGACCCGCCCCCAGCAGGGCAGTGCGTACGAGGCCAGCACAGCCGGCCCCCGTAGCTCAGTGGATAGAGCAGGCGCCTTCTAAGCGCTTGGCCGCAGGTTCGAGTCCTGCCGGGGGCGCTTCGCAGAGGCAGCGCGGCAGGTGGCCGGTTCTCTCCCGTGACCGCAGTGGATCTCCCGTCGTCCCGCACTGCCACGAACTCCTGCGCGGGGACCGGGGAACCCGGCGCGGATCGCGGTCGCGGGTCACAGGTCGGCGGCCGGGTCCGGGAAGCCGGACGGGCCGGTCCCGGTCAGTTCGGCCCAGACCGTCTTGCCGTGCCGGGCATGGCGGGTTCCCCAGCGGGTGGCGAGCTGCGCGACCAGCAGCAGGCCGCGGCCGCCCTCGTCGAAGGTGCGGGCCCTGCGCAGGTGCGGGACGGTGCCGCCGGCGTCGGAGACCTCGCACAGGACGGCGCGGGCGGGATCGTCGCCGGGCCGGTCGGGGGCCCGGGAGAGGATCAGGCGCAGCCGGACGGGCGGCCTGCCGTAGCGGATGGCGTTGGTGACGAGTTCGCTGACCACCAGTTCGGCGGCGAAGGCGAGGTCCTCCAGGTCCCATGCGGTGAGCTGCCGTGCGACGCCCGCGCGGGCCGGGGCGACGGCCGCCGGGTCCGGTTCCAGGTCCCAGACGGCGACCCGGTCCGCGCCGAGGGTACGGGGGCGGGCCAGCAGCAGCGCGACGTCGTCGTGCGGCCGGTCGGTGGGCAGCAGGGCCTGGAGCACCGTGTCGCAGGTGGTCTCCAGGGAGGCGGCGGGCCGGGCGAGGACCTGCCGCAGGTCGGCGAGGCCCGCCTCCACGTCGTGGTCGTGGCCTTCGAGCAGACCGTCGGTGTACAGGGCGAGCAGGCTGCCCTCGGGCAGATCCGCCTCCACCGCCTCGAACGGCAGCCCGCCCAGGCCCAGCGGCGGTCCCGGCGGCAGGTCGAGGAGACCGGCGGTGCCGTCGCGGTGCACCACGGTGGGCAGCACGTGGCCGGCGCGGGCCAGGCTGCAGCGGCCGGCGACGGGGTCGTAGACGGCGTACAGGCAGGTGGCGCCGATGTCCCCGGTGGGCGCCCCGCCCGGATCCGGGCCGGGGTCGAGGGCGGCGTCGGAGCCGGGGTCGAGGGCGGCGTCGGAGCCGGGGTCGAGAGCGGCGTCGGAGCCAGGGTCGAGAGCGGCGTCGGAGCCGGGGTCCGGGGCGAGGGCCGGATCCGGGTCGGCGGCGGCCTCCGCGGAGAGCCGGATGACGACGTCGTCCAGGTGGGTCAGCAGCTCGTCGGGCGGCAGGTCGATGTCGGCGAGGGTGCGGACGGCGGTGACCAGCCGGCCCATCGTGGCCGCGACGTGGATGCCGTGGCCGACGACGTCGCCGACCACCAGCGCGACCCGGGCCCCGGACAGCGGGATCACGTCGTACCAGTCGCCGCCCACCCCGGCCCGGCCGCCGGCCGGCAGGTAGCGGCAGGCGACCTCGGCGGCGGACTGCTCGGCGATGCGCCGCGGCAGCAGGCTGCGCTGCAGGGTGAGCGCGGTGGCCCGGGCGTGGGTGTAGCGGCAGCCGTTGTCGACGGCGACGGCGGCCCGGGCCACGATCTCCTGGGCGAGGAGGAGGTCCTCGTCGTCGAACGGGGCGGGCTGGCGGTGCCGGCAGAACCGGGCGACGCCGAGGGTGGTGCCGCGGGCGGTCAGCAGCGCCCCCTGCCCGACGTCGGCTGACGGCCGGGGCCCGGCCCCGGGCCGGGGCCAGGGCCTGTCCGACCATTCCCGTCGTCGCCCGGAGGGCGGCCTCGCGGCGTCAGGTGCGTGCTCTCGGCGTGCCGGGCGCAGGCCCTCGTACGGG
>NZ_JBFBJI010000047.1:0-66741 GCF_040702065.1 Streptomyces sp. NPDC086777
GTGCCGCGCTGATCTACGAGACCAGCTACAACGCGGTCATCCGGGACAACACGATCCGGCGGAACAACTTGGTCGAGGGCCGCAGCTGCGGCGCGTCAGCACAAACGCGCCTCCCCCGGCGACCACGAGTACGAGCGCGCCGCCCGCCACGTACGGCGTCACCGAACTGCCGCCCGTCTCCGCCAGCTTCGTCTCCTTCTCCGGGGCGCCCTGCACCTTCACGTCGGACACCGGGTCGGACGGGTCGGACGGGTGGGCGGGGTCCGCCGGGGCCGCCGCGGGGTCG
Organism: Streptomyces sp. NPDC086777; assembly: GCF_040702065.1. Taxonomy (NCBI): domain Bacteria; kingdom Bacillati; phylum Actinomycetota; class Actinomycetes; order Kitasatosporales; family Streptomycetaceae; genus Streptomyces; species Streptomyces sp. NPDC086777. The sequence continues at coordinate 287 of NZ_JBFBJI010000047.1, forward strand.
GGTGGCGTCTCGCAGGTCGTCCTCGCCAGGGTCACGGTTCCCGTCACCTCGGCCACGTTGAGCTTCAGCGGGTTGATGGAGACCCTGAGTTCGAGGGCGCTGGCCGCCGCCGTGGTCGAGGTCGTCTCGCGCTTGGACAGGTCGAGGCGGACCTCGCCGACGCCGGGGACCTTGACGTCGGTGGGGCCGCCCGCGCTCAGTGTCACGCGCTTGCCGAGCACGGTGACGGCGCCGAGCACGTCGGCGTCGGCCTCCGGCCGTCCGCCGGTCTCGCAGGTGGCCCTGGAGGTGACCGTGTCGAGTTCGACGAGGGACAGCAGGGGCAGGCCGGGCAGGTGCAGCCGGGCGTGGGCGAGGTGGACGGCGGCCTCGGCGCGGTCGGCGGAGGCGGTGGCCCTCGCCGAGGCGACGTCCGCACCGAGGACGTTGAACGGCTTGCCGCCGTCGACTCCGTCGAGGGTCGCGGTCAGCGCCGTCCGGTCGGCGCTCCGCGGTGCCTGGACCTCGTTGAGGGAGACCGCGAGCGGGACGTTCACGGTCTTGTTCAGGAGGGAGACGTCGAGGCCGGTGCGCAGGACGACCGCGCTCGCGCGACCGTGGTCGGTGGTCGCGTGTGCGGTGCCCGCGCCGGCCAGGGCCGCGGGACCGGCGGCCAGGGCCGTGGCCGTCGCGAGGGTCGCGAGACGGCGTGCGGGCGTACGGAATGCGTCGGTGTTCAAGGTGGTGGGACCCCCAGAGGAAACTTGCTCGGGACCCGCCAAGAATTACGCACTGTGGGTGAACGGGCAGCAATCCTGCGTCACTTCACTCAATAGTGGACTTTCCGCGCACGTATTCGACTCGGTCGGCACAGGAGTTCCCTTACTCCACGACCTGCCCGTTCAGCACCACTCTCCGGGGGGATGCGAGGACGCGCACGTCCGCGCGCGGGTCGCTCTCGTACACCACCAGGTCCGCCGGTGCGCCCTCCTCCAGACCAGGCCTGCCCAGCCAGGCGCGGGCCGCCCAGCTGGTCGCCGCGAGCGCGTCGCGGGGCGGGATCCCGGCGGTGACGAGTTCGGCGACCTCGCCCGCGACCAGGCCGTGGGCGAGGGAGCCGCCGGCGTCGGTGCCGACGTACACCGGGATCCCGGCGTCGTAGGCGGCCCGGACGGTGTCGTAGCGGCGCTCGTACAGCCGGCGCATGTGGGCCGACCAGCGGGGGAACCTGGCCTCGCCGCCCGCCGCCAGGTCCGGGAAGGTGGCGATGTTGACGAGGGTCGGGACGATCGCGACGCCGCGCTCGGCGAAGAGGGGGATCAGGTCCTCGGTCAGTCCCGTGGCGTGCTCGATGCAGTCGATGCCGGCCTCGACCAGGTCCTGGAGCGAGTTCTCGGCGAAGCAGTGGGCGGTGACCCGGGCGCCGAGCCGGTGGGCCTCGGCGATGGCCGCCTCGACGGCGTCCCGGGGCCAGCTGGGGGCCAGGTCGCCGAGGTCGCGGTCGATCCAGTCGCCGACCAGCTTGACCCAGCCGTCGCCGCGCCGGGCCTCCTCTGCGACGTACGCGACCAGGTCGGCGGGCTCGATCTCGTGGGCGAAGTTCCTGATGTAGCGGCGGGTGCGGGCGATGTGCCGGCCGGCCCGGACGATCTTCGGGAGGTCGTCGCGGTCGTCGACCCAGCGGGTGTCGGACGGCGAGCCCGCGTCCCGGATGAGGAGGGTGCCGGCCTCGCGGTCGGTGAGGGCCTGCTTCTCGGCCGTGGCCGCGTCGACCGGGCCGTGCGGGCCGAGGCCGACGTGGCAGTGGGCGTCGACGAGACCGGGGAGCGCCCAGCCCTCGACGGTCCTGGTGTCACGGGCGCCGGCGGGGCGGTCGTAGGAGACCCGGCCGTCCACCACCCACAGCTCGTCGCGGACGTCCTCGGGGCCCACGAGGACCCTGCCCTTCACGTGCAGCACCGCCTGATCGCTCATGGGGCTCAGCCTAGGACGACCGGCAGACCCTCATCGATGCGGCTCTGCAGCCGGCCGCCGTGCACCCGCGGGGCGTCGAGGGAACGCCAGTCCTCCTCGCCTTCGGCGCGCAGCACCTCGGGCACGAGGACCGAGGCCGGGTCGACGTCCCGGGCGAGGTCGGGGCAGGCGGGCGCGACGACGGCGCCGTGCAGGGTGGCGCCGACGAGGTCTGGGCCGAACTCGCCGGACAGGACGGTCGCCCTGGCCCGCAGGTCACCGTGGATCAGGACGAGTTTGTCCGTCATGGCGCCTGGGAAGGCGTCCACGGTGACGCTGCCCGGCACCAGCGGTTCGGCGTCGCCTTCGAGGCAGCTGTAGGCGGCCCGCAGATCGCCGAGGACGACCACCGCCGGGCGGCCGTCGTCGACGACGATGCCGGCGCCGGCGCGTCCAGGTCCAGGTCAAGGCCGCCGGCGACCGCGAGCGGGCCGGGGTGCACGTCGTAGGACTCCTCGTGGAGGTTCCCGTACGACGACTCGGGCAGTCCCCGCCGCTCGAAGAAGGCGACGGTCTCGTCCCCACCGCGTTCCGCGTGCTGTGCGTCCATGCCCGAACCCTCGCACGCGGTACCGACAGCCGGTCCGGCGCGGCTACTCCGTGGTCTCCTCCTCCACCTGGGCCATGGCCGGGTCCAGGAGGCGGGAGAGGAAGTGGCGGGTGCGGGCGTGGGTGGGGTTGCCGATGACCTGGTCCGGGGCACCGTCCTCGACGACGACCCCGCCGTCCATGAAGACGACCCGGTCGGCGACCTCGCGGGCGAAGGTCATCTCGTGGGTGACCACCATCATGGTCATGCCCTCCCGGGCCAGCATCCGCATCACCGCCAGGACGTCCCCGACCAGTTCCGGGTCGAGGGCCGAGGTCGGCTCGTCGAAGAGCATCACCTCGGGGCCCATGGAGAGCGAGCGGGCGATCGCCACCCGCTGCTGCTGGCCGCCGGAGAGGGCGGCGGGGTAGGCGTCCGCCTTCTCGGTCAGACCCACGCGGGCGAGGTTCTCGGCGGCGACCCGTGCCGCCGTCGCCCTGTCCCGGCGCAGCACGCGGCGCTGCGGCAGCGTGAGGTTCTCCGTGACCGTGAGGTGCGGGAACAGGTTGAACTGCTGGAAGACCATGCCGATCCGGCGGCGCACGGCGTCGATGTCGACGTCCGGGTCCGTCAACTCGGTACCGCCGACGAACACCTGCCCCTGGGTGGGCTCTTCCAGGAGGTTGACGCAGCGCAGCAGGGTGGACTTGCCGGAGCCGGAGGGGCCGATGACGCAGACGACCTCGCCCTGGCCGATCTCCAGGTCGATGCCGCGCAGCACCTCGTTGTCGCCGAAGGACTTGTGCAGGCCCTTCACCTCGATCTCGGGTCGGCTCACTTGACGGCCTCCTGGGCCTTCGCCTCCATGCGGCGCACGACGAAGCCGAGCGGGATCGTGACCAGCAGGTAGCACAGGCCGGCGACGAGGATCGGCGTGGAGTTGGCGGTCGTACTGGCCAGGTCGCGGCCGTACTTGGACAGTTCGCGCTCCTCCAGGGTGACGCCGAGGAAGAGGACCAGGGAGGAGTCCTTGAAGAGGAGCACCAGTTCGTTGGTCAGCGGCGGGAGGATGATGCGGAACGCCTGCGGGATGACGATCGAGACCATGGCGCGGGCGGGTGAGAAGCCCAGTGAACGGGCGGCTTCCAGCTGTCCCCTGGGGACCGCCTGGATGCCCGCCCGGATCGTCTCGGCCATGTAGGCGGCGGCGACCAGGCCGAGCGCGAGGGCCACCTTGCCGTAGGTGCCGCCGACGATCTCGGTGCCGGGGAAGGCGAGCGGGACGGCGACGCCGATGAAGATGAAGATCAGCAGGGCGGGCAGGCCGCGGAAGATCTCGATGTAGATGCCGGCCAGCCAGCGGTAGGGGCCGACCGACGACAGCCGCATGAGCGCGATCACCATGCCGAGGGCCAGTCCGACGACGAAGCCGGACAGGGTGTAGAGCACGGTGTTCTTCAGCGCCAGCGTGATGACGTCCGGGAACATCTGCTTGGCGATGTCCCACTGGGCGAACTGGTTCTGCAGCCGTCCCCAGTCGGCGCCGACGGCGAAGGCGACGACGGCGGCGACGAAGACGACGTACTGCGCCCCGCGCGACAGCCGGCGCCGCTGCCGCCGGGACAGGCCCTTGCGGCGCGGCTGGAGTTCCGTGTCCGTGCCTGCGGTCATGAGGCGGCGGGGGACGCGGCCGAGGCGTCGTAGGGGCCGATCCACTTCTCGTACAGCTTCTTGTACGTGCCGTCGGCCTTGGCGTCGGCGATCGCCTTGTTGACGGCGGAGAGCAGCTTGGTGTTGCCCTTCTTCACCGTGAAGCCGTACTGCTCGCCGGTGTTGATGTTGCCGGCGACCTGGAAGGCGTTCGCGTTGGCCTTGTCCTTCAGCCAGCCCTGGACCACCGGGTAGTCGATGACGACGGCCTTGACCTGGCCGGTGCGCAGACCGTTGAGGACGGCGTCGGAGGACTCGAAGGAGACCGGGTCGAAGCCCTGCTTGCTGACGTAGTCCTCGCCGGTGGTCTGCGCCTGGGCGCCCAGCTTGACCTTCTTGGCCTTGGCGTCGGCGAGCGAGGTGATGCCGCTGTTCCTGTCGACGAGGAGGGCCTGGGTGGCGTCGAAGTACGGGTCGGAGAAGTCGACGTTCTTCTTCCGTTCGGCGGTGATGGTCATGCCGGCCGCGGCCAGGTCGCACTCGCCGGAGTTGAGGAAGGCGCCGGTCTTGAAGTTCTCGAACGGCGTGTCGAGGATCTGCTGCTTCACGCCGAGGTTCTTGGCGACCAGGTCGATCATCGAGACGTCGAAGCCCTGCACCTTGCCGTCGATCTCCGACTGGAACGGCGGGTACGGCAGGTGGGTGCAGGTGGTGAGCTGCCCGGCCTTGACGAGTTCGACCCCGCCGGCGGCCGTCCTGGAGGCGCTGGAGCCGTTGCCGCTCGACGTGCAGCCGGCCACGAGGGCCAGCCCGGCCGCGGCGGTGACGGCGGCCAGGGCGCGAGCCCGGCGGCGCCCGAGGAGCGTGGTCACGAGACCTCCCGTGAGTCTGTGGGGAAGCTCCCGATGATCTGTGGGGGAGCTTTGGATTCCGGTTCTACGGGTTCCGATTATAAGGAGATGTTTGAGTTCCCCAAACCAAACCGAGGGTTGAGGGACCGCCCGACCTAGGAAGTCGCCGGTCGGAGCGGTGAAGGGGCGGCGGTTACGCTCGTCTTGATCCACCTGCCGCGACTGAGGAGAGCCCTGCCGTGACCCACCCCTTCCTCGACCTGCCCCCGCTGACCGCCGCCCGCTTCGCCGCGATCGAGGACCGGGTGGCCCGGCTGCTGGACACCCGCCAGGACGTCGTGATCATGCAGGGTGAGGCACTGCTGCCGCTGGAGGGCGCGATCAGGGCGGCGGCGGGGCCGGGGACGACCGCACTGAACGTGATCACCGGCCCGTACGGGCAGACGTTCGGGAACTGGCTGCGGGACTGCGGTGCGACGGTGATCGACCTCGCGGTGCCCTTCCACACGGCGGTGACGGCCGCACAGGTCCGCGAGGCGTTCGCCGAACATCCGGAGATCGACTTCGTGTCCCTGGTGCACGCGGAGGCGGCGACCGGCAACACCAACCCGGTCGCGGAGATCGGCGAGGCGGTACGGGCCCACGGCGCCCTCTTCTACCTGGACGCGGTCGCCTCGGTGGGGGCCGAGCCGGTGCTGCCGGACGCGTGGGGCGTGGATCTGTGCGTGATCGGGGCGCAGAAGGCGATGGGCGGCCCGGCCGGCGTCTCGGCGGTGTCGGTGAGCGAGCGGGCGTGGGCCCGGATGGCGGCGAACCCGAACGCCCCGCGCCGCTCCTACCTCTCCCTGCTGGACTGGAAGGAGCGCTGGGTCGACGGCGGCCGCAAGGTGCTGCTGCACGCGCCGGCACAGCTGGAGATGCTGGCGCTGGAGGCGTGCGTCGAGCGGATCGAGGCGGACGGCCCGGAGACCGTGATGGCCCGGCACCGTAGGGCCGCGCTGGCCACCCGGGCCGGGGCGGTGGCCCTCGGCGGCGGCCTGGAGCCGTACGTGTACGCGGAGTCCGACGCGGCGCCGGTCGCCACGACCCTGCGGGTGCCGCCGGGCGTGGTGGCGTCGGAGCTGGTCGCCGAGGCCCTGGCGGGCGACGGCGCCCTGCCGCTGGCCGCGGGCGGGGGCGCCCTGGCCGGGGAGATGATCCGGGTCAACCACTACGGAGTGGACGCGACGGTCGGCGCCGTCCGGTCGAGCCTGGCGGCGATCGGCGCGGGACTGGCGAGGCGGGGGCTGGCGGTGGACCCGGAGGGTGCCGGGCGGGCGGTCGAGTCCGCCTGGTGACAGCAGGCCGGACGGTTGCGGGAGCGGGCAGTCGGTGTTCCCGGCGCCTGAATTCAAGGAAATCCCGAATTGGTTTTCGGTGGATGGCTTACCCGAGTTCTTCTGCCCGCTTTTTGCGCAACTAAACAGAGGGAATTTCGTCCAGGTTTCAACCCTGTGACACACTCCACACGGTGGGGTAATTTGCCCGCTTTGCGGCGGGATATATATGGACATACAGGCAGCGCAGATTCAGCCACCGGTCGCACCCGCCGTGCGTTTTCGCATTTGCCTCGCTAAATTCAATTCGCATGACTGCCCCACAAGCAGACCTGGTCGTCGACCGCCCGCTGGTGACCGACGGTGCCGCTCTCTGGCGAATCGCCAAGGATTCCGGAAGCCTCGATCTCAACTCCTCGTACAGCTATCTGCTGTGGTGCCGGGATTTCGCCGGCACCTCGGCGGTGGCGCGGGGCGCGGACGGCGAGCCCGTCGGGTTCGTGACCGGATACACCCGGCCGGACCGACCGGACACGCTGCTCGTCTGGCAGGTGGCCGTGGATGCCGCGCAGCGCGGGCGCGGCATCGCGGCGCGGCTGCTGGACGGACTCACGGCACGGGTGGCCGCCGACCGGCCGCTGACCGCCGTCGAGACCACCATCACGCCCGGCAACACCGCCTCCGAGCGCCTGTTCACCGCGTACGCCGCCCGGCACGGCGCCGTCGTCGAGCGCACGGTGCTGTTCGAGGCAGGTGAGTTCCCCGACGGTCCGCACGACCCCGAAGTCCTGTACCGCATCGGCCCCTTGACCCCCACATCACACTGAGGAGCCCCGCCGTGACCATCATCCAGCCCGACCTCAGCGTCTTCGAGACCCTGGAGTCCGAGGTCCGCAGCTACTGCCGCGGCTGGCCGACCGTGTTCGACCGGGCCCGGGGCAGCCGCATGTACGACGAGGACGGCCACGAGTACCTCGACTTCTTCGCCGGCGCCGGATCACTCAACTACGGCCACAACAACCCGGTACTGAAACGGGCGCTGCTCGACTACCTGGAACGGGACGGCGTCACCCACGGTCTCGACATGTCGACGACGGCCAAGCGGTCGTTCCTGCAGACGTTCCAGGACCTGGTGCTGCGGCCGCGCGAGCTGCCGTACAAGGTCATGTTCCCGGGGCCGACGGGGACGAACGCCGTCGAGTCGGCGCTCAAGCTCGCCCGGAAGGTGAAGGGGCGCGAGGCGATCGTGTCGTTCACCAACGCGTTCCACGGGATGTCCCTCGGCTCGCTCGCCGTCACCGGCAACGCGTTCAAACGGGCCGGGGCCGGGGTCCCGCTGGTGCACGGGACGCCGATGCCGTTCGACAACTACTTCGACGGGACGGTGCCGGACTTCCTGTGGTTCGAGCGACTCCTCGAGGACCAGGGGTCCGGACTCAACAAGCCGGCCGCGGTGATCGTGGAGACCGTGCAGGGCGAGGGCGGCATCAACGTCGCCCGGCCCGAGTGGCTGCGCGCCCTGAAGGCGCTCTGCGAGCGGCAGGACATGCTGCTGATCGTCGACGACATCCAGATGGGCTGCGGACGTACCGGTGCCTTCTTCTCCTTCGAGGAGTCGGGGATCGTCCCGGACATCGTCACCGTGTCCAAGTCCATCAGCGGCTACGGGCTGCCGATGTCGCTGTGCCTGTTCCGGCCCGAGCTGGACGTGTGGGAGCCGGGCGAGCACAACGGCACCTTCCGCGGCAACAACCCCGCCTTCGTCACCGCGGCCGCCGCCCTGGAGAGCTACTGGACCGACGGCCCGGCGATGGAGAAGCAGACCCGGACCAAGGGCGAGCAGGTCGAGCAGGGGCTCATCGCGATCGTCGAGGAGAACCTGGCCGACGTGCGCGAGTACCGGGGGCGGGGCCTGGTGTGGGGCCTGGAGTTCCACGACAAGGAACGGGCCGGGCGGATCGCCCGGCGCGCCTTCGAACTCGGGCTGCTCATCGAGACGTCGGGGCCGGAGAGCGAGGTCGTCAAGCTGCTGCCCGCCCTGACCGTCACCCCGGACGAGCTGGACGAGGGACTGAGCGTCCTCGCCCGCGCCGTCCGCGAGACCGTCTGACCGATCAGAACCGAGGAGGCTGTACACCACCGTGATCGTCCGTTCGTTCAAGGAGACCGAAGGCACCGACCGGCATGTGAAGTCCGCGTCCGGGACCTGGGAGAGCAAACGCATCGTCCTCGCGAAGGAGCGGGTCGGCTTCTCGCTGCACGAGACGATCCTGTACGCGGGCACCGAGACGTCGATGTGGTACGCCAACCACATCGAGGCCGTCGTCTGCGTCGAGGGCGAGGCCGAGCTGACCGACCACGAGACCGGGACGTCGTACACGATCACCCCCGGGACCATGTACCTCCTCGACGGGCACGAGCGGCACTCGCTGCGCGTCAAGGAGGACTTCCGCTGCATCTGCGTGTTCAACCCGCCGGTCACCGGCCGGGAGGACCACGACGAGAACGGCGTCTATCCCCTGCTGACGGAGGAGGGCTGACCATGACCACCATCACCGACCTCTACCCGAGCCGCGGCCCCGTCGAGGTCGCCGTCCCCCGCAAGGACCCGGTCGTCTGGTCGGCGCCCGGCGGTCCCGGGCCGATCGCGACGGACCGGCTGGAGGCCTTCGAGCGCGACGGCTTCCTCACCGTCGACCAGCTCATCGGGGACGACGAGGTCGCCGTGTACCAGCGGGAGCTGGAGCGGCTGATCACCGACCCGGCGATCCGGGCCGACGAACGCTCCATCGTCGAGCCGCAGTCCAAGGAGATACGGTCCGTCTTCGAGGTGCACCGGATCAGCGAGGTGTTCGCGAACCTGGTGCGCGACGAGCGGGTGGTCGGCCGGGCCCGGCAGATCCTCGGCTCGGACGTGTACGTCCACCAGTCCCGGATCAACGTCAAGCCGGGGTTCGGCGCCAGCGGCTTCTACTGGCACTCGGACTTCGAGACCTGGCACGCCGAGGACGGCCTGCCGAACATGCGCACGGTGTCCGTCTCGATCGCCCTGACCGAGAACCACGACACCAACGGCGGCCTGATGATCATGCCGGGCTCGCACCGGACGTTCCTGGGCTGCGCCGGCGCCACGCCCGAGGACAACTACAAGAAGTCGCTGCAGATGCAGGACGCGGGCACCCCGTCGGACGAGGCGCTGACGGAACTGGCCTCGCGGCACGGCATCAGGCTGTTCACCGGCAGGGCCGGGTCGGCGACCTGGTTCGACTGCAACTGCATGCACGGCTCCGGCGACAACATCACGCCGTTCCCGCGCAGCAACGTCTTCATCGTGTTCAACAGCGTGGAGAACACCGCGGTGGAACCGTTCGCCGCACCGGTACGCCGGCCGGAGTTCATCGGGGCGCGGGACTTCACGCCGATCCGCTGAGCGTTCAACCCGCTCCCCTTCAGGGGCCGTCACGTCCGTCGTGGCGGCCCCTGAGCCGGTTCAGCCCGCGAGGGCGTCGAGGAGCCGGTCCACGTCGGCGGGGGTGTTGAAGAGGTGGAAGGCCGCGCGCAGGTTGCCCGCGCGGTCGGAGACCTCGATGCCGGCCCGGCTCAGTGCGGGCTGCCGGCCGCCGAGCCCGGGGACCGAGACGATCGCCGAGCCGGGCGCGGGCACCGGTTCGTGCCCGAGGGCCGCGAGACCGGCGCGGAACCGGTCGGCGAGGCCCACGTCGTGGGCGTGCACGGCGGTCATGCCGAGCTCCTCGATCAGGTCGAGCGAGCGGCGCAGGCCGGCGAACGTGAACAGGGCGTGGGTGAGGTCGAACCGGCGTGCGGAGTGGGCGAGTTCGGCGACCGGTCCGTAGCAGCTGAGCCACGGTTCCTCGCCCGCGACCCAGCCCGCGAGCAGCGGGGTGAGGCCGCCGAAGTCCTCGGGGAGCACGAGGAAGGCCACACCGTGCGGTCCGAGCAGCCACTTGAAGGAGACGGAGGCGGTGAAGTCGTACCCGTCGGCGTCCATCGGCAGCCAGCCGGCCGCCTGGGAGAAGTCGACGTAGGTGCGGGCCCCGTGCGCACCGGCGGCCTCCCGGAGCGCGGGCAGGTCGGCGAGCCGGCCGTCCGCCGACTGGACCGCGCTGACCGCCACGAGTGCGGTGTCCGGGCGGACGGAGTCCGCGAGGCGCTCCAGCGGCACCGCGCGGACCTTCAGGTCGCCGCGGACGTGGAACGGGTTCAGTACGGAGGTGAAGTCGTCCTCGGCGGTGAGGACTTCGGCGCCGGCCGGCAGCGAGGCGGCGATCACGCCGGAGTGCGCGGCGACCGAGGCGCCCGCCGCGACCCGGGTCACCGGGACGCCGGCGAGCCGGGCGTAGGCGGCCCGGCACGCCTCCACGTCCTCGTACAGCGGGGTCAGCGGCCGGCCCTCCGCCCGCAGCAGCGCCGCCTCGTGCAGGGCGGCCACGGTACGGGCGGGCAGCAGGCTGTTGCTGGCGGTGTTGAGGTAGATGGTCTTCGGGGCGAACTCGGCGCGGACGAGGCTCTCGAACGTCTCCGTGGTCTCCATGCGTCCACTCTGCGGCCCGGGGAACTCCCCGTCCATTGCGGATTTCTACGCGGATACGCCAAGCGATGCTTATACGACGACCCTGACCTGGCCTTCTCAGTTCTGCGGGACCGCGCACCCGTCCGGCCCGCAGGCCTCCGCGCCGCCCTGGTCGATCAGCTTCAGCGGGGAACGCGCACCCCAGGCCTGGGTGAGGGCCTGCGTGAACACCTCGGCGGGCTGGGCCCCCGAGACCCCGTACTTCCGGTCGAGGACGAAGAACGGCACCCCGTTGGCACCGAGCTCGGCGGCCTCGCGCTCGTCGGCTCGGACCTCGTCGGCGTAGCGGGACGGGTCGGCGAGCACCGCGCGCACGGCCGCCGCGTCCAGCCCGGCCTCCGCGGCCAGCTCCACGAGCCGGTCCTCGCCCTCGGTGAACAGGGACCGCTCCTCGGCGAAGTTCGCCCGGTAGAGGATCTGGATCAGCTCGTCCTGGCGGCCCTGCTCCTTGGCGAAGTGCAGCAGCCGGTGCATGTCGAAGGTGTTGCCGTGGTCGCGGCCCCGGGTCAGGTACGCGAGGCCCTCGCCCGCGGCCTGCGCGCCCAGGTTCTCCTCGCCCGCCTGCGCCTGGGCCTCGCTCATGCCGTACTTCTTGCTGAGCATGGCCAGCACCGGCTGGACGTCGTCCTTGGCGCGGCCGGGGTCCAGCTCGAAGGAGCGGTGCACGACCTCGACGTCGTCGCGGTGCGGGAACGCGGCGAGCGCCTTCTCGAAGCGCGCCTTTCCGACATAGCACCAGGGGCAAGCGATATCGGACCAGATCTCGACGCGCATGTTCTCGGCTCTCCAGGTAGCGACAGGGAACTCCTACAACTGCATGAACCTTCAAACAGCCGCCTTCATTCCCCTCGCTCCTACCCCACCGCGTACCGCAGGTACAGGTGGTGGTCCCCCTCGGCCGGCGGGTTCTCCGGGTCCGGCACCCAGCCCTGGCGGGCGTAGAAGGCCTGGGCCCGCCGGTTGTCCACGTGCACGTCCAGCACGGCGGTCCGCCTGCCCTCGGCCCGCCACTGCTCCAGACAGGCGGCGTGCAGGGCGGTGCCGACCCCGGCCCGCCAGTGCCCGGGGTCGACGTGGAACTGGAACAGCTTGACCGTTTCGGCACCGGCGCCCTCCGGGGTGCGGAACGAGGCGACCCCGATGACGGACCCCGCCTCCACCGCACAGAGCACCTGCCCGTCCGGCCGCTCGACGGCACCGCGCCAGGCGGCCGCCCAGTCCACGCCGTCGTCCGGGAGGCCGTCCGGGTAGTAGGTCGACCGGGCCCGGTGGTGCAGCGCGGCGATGGTCTCCGCCTCGGCGGACAGGGCGGTACGGATCACCCGCAGCCCCTTCCCACGGTTACTGATCATGCAAGGGAGGACGAGCCCGCGCCCGCACCGGTTCCGAGCCGGCGAAGCGGAGCGCCCCCGGGGAGTTCCGCTCTCAGCTTCCGTCGCGCAGGTCGGCCGGCCAGTCGGGCCTGAACTCGATGTGGTCGTAGGTCACCACGCAGCCCTCGCCCATCGGCGACTGGGTCATGAAGCCGACCAGCGCGTTCTCCGTCTCCTTCTCGCCGCCCAGGGTGAACAGCCGGACGAAGACCCACCTCTTGCCGTCCCGGGAGGCGTGGAAGGCGAACGCCCGGCCGGTCCGGCTGATCCGCATCCATACCGAACTGCCCTCCACGGTGAAGGCGTTGGCGTCGTCGGAGTGCCCCCGGGTGACCACCGTGCAGACGGTGGGCACGTCCGGGGAGTTCTCCAGACAGAGCTTGGCCCAGGCCCGGTCGCCGACGTGCACGTACAGCACACCCGCGTCGAAGGCGGCACCGAACCCGACGGTGACCCGGGCGATCAGCTGGAAGTCCCCTTCGGGAGCCCCCAGCAGCCGGGGCGCGTCCGAGGCGGGGTCCAGGGCCTCACCGGTGGGCGACACGAACCGGTCCTGCCGGGCCCCGGCCCACCCGGTGAGCACCCCGTCCTCCTGGAACCAGTGCCCGTCGGGCCCGTAGGTACGGAGCGGAAAAGGAAGTTCGGGAAGTTCGACGTCCATGGTCGGATTGTGTCAGCAGGACTTTTCGGTGCGCGCGCGGGTCAGCGCCCCCGAAGGGGCGCTGGGGGTACCCCCGACCGAAGGCCGGCGGAGGAACTGCGCGACGCAACCACAGCGAACCGGCACTCCGCGACGCATCCCACGCCCCTACGGCGCTACCGCTCCAGAACCCCGTTGAACCGTCGAGGAAGCCCCAGCGGATTGCCGTCCTTCAGCTCGGCCGGCAGCAGAGCCTCCGGCACCCCCTGATAGGCCACCGGCCGCAGCCACCGCTCGATGGCCGTGCCGCCCACGGAGGTCGACGTGGAGGTGGTGGCCGGGTACGGCCCGCCGTGATGCTGGGCCGGGGCCACGGCGACCCCCGTCGGCCATCCGTTCACCAGTACGCGCCCCGCCAGCGGCGTCAGCTCCGCCAGGATCTCCGCCCCCGACCCCTCCCCCGCGGCCTCCTCGGCGGAGACGTGCACCGTCGCCGTGAGGTTCCCCGGCAGCCGCGACAGCACCGCCGTCGCCTCAGCCCGGTCCTCGTAGCGGACCACCACGGTCACCGGCCCGAAGCACTCCTCCAGGAGCAGGTCGTACGCCCCGGCCTCGGCCAGCCGGCCCGCCGGGACCGTCAGGAACCCGGCGCTCACGGTGTGCTCGCCGCCCGCTCCCGGCGTCACCGGGCTCTCCACGTCGGGGAGTCCGGCGCGCTCGGCGACCCCGGCGACGAAGTTGTCCCGCATCCGGTGGTCGAGCAGCACGCCCGCGTCGGTGTTGCTGACCGCGTCCGTCAGAGACTTGACCAGGCCGTCACCGGCGGCGCCGGCCGGCACCAGCACCAGGCCCGGCTTCACGCAGAACTGCCCGACACCCAAGGTCATCGACCCGGCGAGCCCGGTGCCGATCTCCTCGGCCCGCTCGGTGGCCGCGGCCTCCGTGACGAGGACCGGGTTCAGGGAGCCCAGCTCGCCGTGGAAGGGGATCGGCACCGGACGCGCGGCGGCCGCGTCGAAGAGCGCGCGCCCGCCCCGGACGGAACCGGTGAAGCCCGCGGCGGCGATCAGCGGGTGCCCGATCAGCTCGATGCCGGCCTGGAAGCCGTGCACGAGACCGAGCACGGCCTCGGGGATGCCGTGCCCGGCCGCGGCCCGGCGCAGCACCTTGGCGACCAGTTCGGACAGGGCCGGGTGGTCGGGGTGGGCCTTGACGACGACCGGGTTGCCGGCGGCCAGCGCGCTCGCGGTGTCGCCGCCGGCGACGGAGAAGGCGAAGGGGAAGTTGGAGGCCGAGTAGACGGCGACGACGCCCAGCGGGACCTTGTAGCGGCGCAGGTCCGGGACGGGCGGGGTGGCGGTGGCGTCGGGGTGGTTGATGATGACGTCGAGGAAGGCGCCCTCGTCGACGATGTCCGCGAACGCCCGCAGCTGGTAGACGGTACGGGCGAGTTCGCCGGTCAGCCGGACGGGGCCGAGCGCGGTCTCCGCGTCGGCGGCCTCGACCAGCCGGTCCTTGGCCGCGTCGAGTCCGGCGGCGGCCGAGCGCAGGAAGGCCGCACGGACGGTGCGGTCGGCGAGGGAGGCGCGGGCGGCGTGCGCGGCCGTGACGACGGCGTCGACCTCCTCGGCCGTGGCCTCCACCGCAACCTGTTCACGCTGCTTCCCGGTGCGCGGGTCGACGCTCCAGACTGGTGCTGCTGCCACCGCGGGTCCCTCCATGATTGCGTTCTGCCGCATTGTCCGGATCATATTCAGGTCATATCCGGGTCGTTCACCAGCGACGTTCGATATACTGAACGCTGTCTCTGATGATGAATATGCTGTTGGAGACTATAACCTCGGTTTCTCGTCCAACGAAGGGGTCAAGGGCGATGTCGGCAGGCGAGACAGGCGGCGGGGCACAGGTCAAGTCCGCGGTGCGGACCGTGGAGTTGCTGGAGTATTTCGCCGGCCGGCCCGGTATGCACTCCCTCGCGGCCGTCCAGGAGGCCGTCGGATATCCCAAGTCCAGCCTCTACATGTTGCTGCGCACCCTGGTGGAGCTGGGCTGGGTGGAGACGGACGCGACCGGCACCCGGTACGGCATCGGGGTGCGGGCCCTGCTGGTCGGCACCTCGTACATCGACGGCGACGAGGTGGTCGCGGCGGCCCGGCCGACCCTGGACCGGCTCTCCGACGACACCACGGAGACCATCCACCTGGCGCGCCTCGACGGCACGAACGTGGTCTACCTCGCCACCCGCCAGTCGCAGCACTACCTGCGCCCCTTCACCCGGGTCGGCCGCCGGCTGCCCGCGCACTCCACCTCGCTCGGCAAGGCGCTGCTCGCCACCCATACCGACGAGCAGGTCCGCAAGCTGCTGCCGGAGACCCTGCCGGCGCTCACCGAGCACACCCTCACCGACCGCGAGAAGCTCATCGGGGAACTGCACCAGATCCGCGAGCAGGGCTTCGCCATCGACCGCGAGGAGAACACGCTGGGGCTGCGCTGTTTCGGGATCGCGATCCCCTACCGCACGCCGGCCCGCGACGCGATCAGCTGCTCGGTGCCGGTGGCCCGCCTCACCGCCGCCCACGAGCAGATGATCAAGGACGCGTTGTTCGACGCGCGGGACCGTCTGACGCTGGCCACCCGGCGGCTCTGACCCCGGCGGGGCCTGGCCGCCCGCATGAGCAGACGATGAGAAATGCGGCCGAAGGGGAACGTACACCCCGTCCTCGCTCGTCTGTCTGAGCGGGATGAACAAGACGATCAGGCGGGCGTCCGTCTTCGCGCTGCTGCTCGTGCTCGCTCTGCTGGCCAGGGCGACATGGGTGCAGTTCTACGACGGCCAGGCCCTCGCGGACGACACGGACAACCGGCGCAACGCCATCGAGACGTACTCGCAGCCGCTCGGGAACATCGTCGTGGCCGGTGAGTCGATCACCGGCTCGGCGAGGTCCTCGGACGGCAGCGACCTCAGGTACAAGCGCACGTACACGAACGGCAAGCTGTACGCCGCGGTGACGGGCTACGCCTCGCAGAGCTATGCCCCGACCCAGCTGGAGGGGATCTACCAGGACCTGCTGAACGGCACCGACAGCAGACTCAAAACGGTCATGGACACGGTCACCGGCGAGCGCGCCGAACCCGGCGACGTGATCACGACGATCGACCCGGCGGTACAGAAGGCCGCCTACCACGCGCTCGGGAACAAGAAGGGCGCGGCGGTCGCGATCGACCCGAAGACCGGCAGGATCCTGGCGGTCGTGTCGACCCCGTCGTACGACCCCACCTCGCTCACCGACGCCAACAGCGCCGGCACGGCCTGGAAGCGGCTGACCGCCGACAGCGACAAGCCGCTCACCAACCGGGCACTGCGCCAGCCGCTGCCGCCGGGCTCGACGTTCAAGCTGGTGGTCGCGGCGGCGGCCCTGGAGGACGGCCTCTACGCGAACGTCGACGTCAGGACCGACAGCCCCAACCCGTACACCCTGCCGGGCACCACGACCCCGCTGCGGAACGAGAGCGCCTCGGCGCCCTGTGAGAACGCATCGATCCGCACGGCCCTGCGCTACTCCTGCAACAACGTCTTCGGGAAGATGGCCGTCGACCTGGGCCAGGACAAGGTCAGGGCGATGGCGGAGAAGTTCGGCTTCAACGACGACAGGCTGGACGTCCCGGTGCGCGCCTACGCCAGCGTCTACCCGTCGGACATGGACAAGGCCCAGACCGGTCTCTCCGGCATCGGCCAGTTCGACGTGACGGCGACCCCGCTCCAGATGGCCATGGTGTCGGCTGCCATAGCCAACGGCGGCAAGCTGGTCTCCCCTCACATGGTCTCGCAGATCACCGACAGCGGCGGCGACGTGCTGAAGAACTACGACGACGAGGCGGACAGCAAGGAGATCATCAGCTCCTCGACCGCGGAGCAGCTGCAGTCCGCGATGGAGACGGTCGTCAAGGAGGGCACGGGCACGAACGCGCTCATCGACGGCGTGACGGTGGGCGGCAAGACGGGCACGGCCCAGCACGGCGAGAACAACAGCAAGACGCCGTACGCCTGGTTCACGTCGTACGGCAAGTCCGACAGCACCGGCAAGGAGGTCGCGGTGGCGGTCCTGGTCGAACAGTCGGACGCGGCCCGGTCGGAGGTCAGCGGCAACGGGCTGGCGGCGCCGGTGGCCAAGGCGATGATGGAGGCGGCGCTCAGGTAGGCGCCCGGCAAGGGGCGCGGGGAACCGCGCGACCGGCCACGGCGGACCCGCGGCCGGCAACGCACCCTCGCGCCCCACCCCCTACTTCACGCCCAGCACCTGCTCCACCGGATCGATCGCGAAGTAGACCAGGAACAACGCCGACACGGCCCACAACAGCCAGTTGACCTCCTTGGCCTTCCCCAGCACCGCCTTGATCACGACGTACGCCAGGAACCCCGCCCCGATGCCGTCGGTGATGGAGTAGGTGAACGGCATCGCGGCGATCGTCAGAAACGCCGGGATCGCGATCTCGTACCTGTCCCACTCGATGTGCTTGACGTGGGTCATCATCAGGAAGCCCACGGCGATCAGGGCGGGCGCCGCCGCCTGCAGCGGGACGATGGTCAGCAGCGGGGTCAGGAAGAGGGCGAGACCGAACAGGCCGCCGGTGACCAGGTTGGCGAACCCGGTGCGGGCCCCTTCGCCCACGCCCGCCGCCGACTCGATGTACGCCGTGTTGGAGGAGGCCGAGCCGAGGCCGCCGGCCACCGCCGCCGCGCCGTCGATGAAGAGCACCCGCCCGATGCCCGGCACCTGCCCCTGCTCGTCGAGCAGCCCGGCCTCCGCGCTGATGCCGACGATCGTGCCCATGGCGTCGAAGAAGTCGGACAGGATCAGGGTGAAGACGAGCAGGACGGCGGTGAGCACACCGGCCTTGCCGAAGCCGCCGAACAGGCTGAAGTGACCGATGAGCCCGAAGTCGGGCGTGCCCACGACCTTGTCGGGGATCTTCGGCGTGGTCAGGCCCCAGCTCTTGATGTCCGCGGCGGAGTTGATGACGATCGCCACCACGGTCATCGTGACGATGCTGATCAGGATCGCGCCCTTCACCTTCCGCGCGACCAGCGCGATGGTCAGGAGCACACCGACGCAGAAGACGAGCACGGGCCAGCCGGTGAGCCGCCCGACGGCACCGAGCTGCACCGGCACGGTGGTGTCCGCGGCGTCCGGGATCCGGCTGACGAAGCCCGCGTCGACGAAGCCGATGAACGCGATGAACAGGCCGATACCGACGCCGATCGCCTGCTTCAGCTGGTGCGGGATGGCGTTCATGATCGCCTCGCGCAGGCCGGTGAGGACCAGGACGCAGATCAGCAGGCCTTCGAGGACGACCAGGCCCATCGCGTCGGCCCAGCTCATCAGCGGCGCCAGCTGGAAGGCGACGACGGCGTTGAGGCCGAGTCCGGCCGCGATCGCGAGGGGCAGGTTGCCGCCGACGCCCATGACGACCGTCATCACGCAGGCCACCAGCGCGGTGGCGGTGACGAGCTGGCCGGTGTCGAGGGTGTGGCCGAACTTGTCCTTGGCGCTGCCGAGGATGATGGGGTTCAGGACGAGGATGTAGGCCATGGTGAAGAACGTGGCGAAGCCGCCGCGTATCTCCCGGCCGAAGGTGGATCCTCGTTCGGAGATCCTGAAGAACCGGTCGACGCCGTTCCCGGCAGGTGGCGCGGCCCCCTGCGGCCGGGCCGCCTTCTGCGTCTCGGACATGGTCGAACTCCTCGTCCCCTGAGCGTGCGTGTGCGGATGCTGGCTGGATTGTTCCCGCGCCGAACCGGTTTCAGGTTTTCCCCGTGTTACGGAATCGGGCTCGGTGTGGTTCGGTGGACCACACCGCGTCCGGCTCCTCGCACGAAACACGTCGAACCCCCGTACGACGCACACGAAATGATCACTGCTACGCTCCGGATCTCGCCGGAACGTTCCTCCGGACATCCCCATGTCATCGCATGGCATCTCCATGACACGGATTCCCTGACAGAAGAGGTCACCCGTGGGCACAGTCGTCGACGACGCCGCCTCCGTGGAGTTCCATGCCTTCTTCGAGCGCCACTACGCCGAACTCTCGCGTCTCGCCCATCTGTTGACCGGTGAGGCGGACGCCGCCGACGACCTGGCCGCCGACGCCCTGCTGGCGTTGTGGCACCGCTGGGACCGGGTGCGGGCCGCCGACCACCCGGTGGCCTACGCCCGGGGCGTCGTCGCCAACCTGGCCCGCACCCGCATCCGCGGCGCCGTGCGCGAGCGGCGGCGTATCGCCCTGTTCTGGTCGCACCGCGCGGAGACCACCGAGAACCCGGACGTCGCCGCAGTGGTCGACGTCCAGGGTGCGCTGGCCCGTCTGCCGTTCCGCAAGCGGGCGTGCGTGGTGCTCCGGCACGCGTTCGACCTGTCGGAGAAGGACACCGCGCTCGCCCTCGGGATCTCGGTGGGTACCGTTAAGAGCCAGACCTCGAAGGGCATGGCGGAGCTGCAGCGGCTGCTGGGCGACTCCCGGGGTGTTCCGCAGCGGGTGCACGCGGCGATGGCACCGCGGACCGGGGAGAGCGGAGGAAGGAAGCGATGAGGCAGCAGGACGTGCACGACGAGCTGCGCGCCCGGCTGCACGAGGCGGCCGAGGCACACGAACCCGACCGCGCCCGCATCCTGGCCCGGGTCGAGCGGGGCATGTCCGCACCGGGCCGCCCGGACCATCGCGCCACGCTGCCGCCCGTGTTCGGCTGGTTCCG
Source organism: Streptomyces sp. NPDC086777 (assembly GCF_040702065.1). Taxonomy (NCBI): domain Bacteria; kingdom Bacillati; phylum Actinomycetota; class Actinomycetes; order Kitasatosporales; family Streptomycetaceae; genus Streptomyces; species Streptomyces sp. NPDC086777. Next base: position 19,980 of record NZ_JBFBJI010000047.1, read on the forward strand.
GGTGGCCGGTGCCACGGCCGCGGTCGCCGCGGTCCTCGGCTTCGGCGGCTACGCGGTCGCATCGGCCGTGAAGGACCCGCCCACCGAGAAGACGGTCGCGGTGTCGCCCACTGCCTCCGCGTCCCCGGAGGCGACCAGCCGCCCGCCGTCCCACCGGGCAGCCCCGCCGGCCGCCGGCTCACCCACGGCCCGCACCTCCGAGGCCGGTTCGGCGCCCTCGTCGACCCCGAAGGCCTCCGCCACCCCCGCGGCCCCCGTCGCGAAGGGCGAACAGGACGGCCCGCTCCGGTCGGACGGCTCGGTGGACCCGCACAGCAACGACTTCTGGGCGCAGTCCGACGTGACCCTGAAGACCTCCGGGCAGCTGACGGCACTCACGGTGCGGCTGAAGGTGGCCCAGACCGGCGGGGTGTCCGACACCGGAGCCTGGCGCTCCCTGCCGGAGGCCGACTTCACCCAGTCGGTCACCGAACAGGACGGCTTCCTCGTCTACACGTGGACGCTCAGGCCGGGCAGCACGGTCGCCGTCGGCGAGTGGGTGTTCGCGGGCCAGTACAACCACGAACAGGGCGGCCGCGACGCCAAGGACGACGGCTACACGATCACGGGCACCGCGGACGGCAAGCAGTACGCGGTGACGGGGAACTTCGCGACGGTCCGGTAACTGCAGCGGTGCTGCACGGACGTGTCCGGCGGGGGAGCGAAACGGGCCGGAGGGGCCGCCCCGGCCCGTCTCTGTCTCCAGGTCGCCGCCGTGACCGGAAAGGGTTGCCGCCCTTCCCTGCTACGACACGAAGTACGTCGGGTTCGGCAGCTTGTACGTACGGTCCGCGTGGCCGCCGTCCAGGTCCGAGTACTGGTCGCCGAAGTTGGCGACGATGTCGTACCCGAGGTCCTTCTCGATGTGCTCTCGGGTGCCGGACTTGTACTGCACGGTCGTGCAGGTCCAGCTGCCCGCGGTGGCGCAACCGCTCAGGTACGACGGCGGGTTGGCCGCGTCCTTGAGGAACATGTGCGCGCTGTCGAGGTTGACGTCGGCGCCGATCTTCTTCAGGTTCTCGACCGCGGCGGTGCGCTGCGCCTCGCTGAGCCCGGAGTTGTAGAAGACCTCCACGCCCGCCTTCGCCGCGTACTGGACGAGGTCGGCGCTGCCGAAGACGCCCGGACGGTCGGCCCTGTTGACGTAGGCCGCCCAGGTGGCGCTGTTGTACGTGTAGTTGTAGCGCTTCTCGTAGTCCAGGCTGAGCAGCAGCGTGTCGTCGATGTCGAAGACGACCGCGGGCTTCTCGCCCTTGCGGTGCGCCTTGCGCGCGGCCCGGTCGATGTAGCGCTTGGCGTCCGCGTCGATGCGCGCCAGGTCCTTGGCGTAGGGGCTGGTCGGCGAGGCCTGGTAGACGCCGTTGGCGTCGGCGGCGGTGCCGTAGTAGGTGTCGATGTCCTTCACCAGGAGCCCGATGTTGTACGGCTCGTGGGTGGAGTTCGCGGTCGACTGGCCGGCCGTGGCGGCACCGGCGCCGTAGAGGGCGCCGCCGGCGAGCGCACAGGCCGTGGCGATCGCGGCGAGACGAAGTGACTTATGCATGACAGGAGTTCTACGCGCGTCACCGGGGTGGGCGCGAGACCCGTTGCCCGATCGATATCTCATCGGCGGGCAAAAAACGGGTCAAGCGCCCTGGAAGGAGCCCCTCCGGTTGCCGGTGGCTGCCTCCGGCTCAGTTCATGGTGGCCCCGATGGTCGTGCTCCCCGTCGTCAGGAACGTGGTCGCCGGCAGCGACCCGTCCGACTGCCGGGCGTTGTACGTCGTCGAGGCGTCCGTCGACCTGAAGGCGGGGGTGCCGGTGCCGCTGTCCCAGTTGTTGCCGGCCGACACCACCGAGGAGCCCTTGCTGACCGGCCCGCTGCCGTTGCTCACCGCGAGGTTCTTGCCGAGCCGGGCCGCGCTGGTCGCGAAGTAGTAGCCCCAGCCGCCGTTGGCGTAGGCGGTGGTGCGGTTGATGACGATCGCGCCGGTGTCGGAGTTCTCGGTGAAGCCGTTGCCCGAGTTGCCCCAGGCGGCCGAGTTGTTGACGACGTGCGCGACGGTGACCCCGTTGCCACCCAGCTTGAAGCCGTTGCCGTTGCCCTCGAAGGCGGAGTCGCCCCAGCGGTTGACGCCGTTGCCGAAGGACCAGGTGTGCTCGACGGTGACCGGGGACGAGAACGACCAGAGGTCGATGCCGTCGTCCGAGTTGTTGTACAGCCGGGCGCCGGTGACGAGGTTGCCGGTGCCGGAGCCGAACTTGATGGCGACGCCGTCGGCGTTCTGGCCGTGTGTGGCGGCGTCGTAGTTGCCGTACGAGTCGAGGTTCCTGACCGTGTTGTTCACCGTCCCGTCCCCGGTGAGCGTGAAGCCGGAGTCGCCGCCGTCGATGGTCTTGATGTTGCTCCAGTCGGTGCCGGTGCAGGACTGGCAGACCACCGCGCTGTCCGGGGAGTTCTGGAAGGTGATGTTCGAGACGTTCCAGTAGTCCGCGGTCAGTTTGAAGATCCACTGGCCGGAGGGCAGCGAGGAGCCGTCGATCTTGACCGTCTCCGAGCCGTACGCGGTGAGCGTGACGGGAGCGGAGGAGGTGCCGTCGGCGGTGGACTGGAGGGTGGCCGTCGGGTGGTAGGTGCCGCCGCGGACCTGGATGACCGTGCCGGGGGTGGCGTTCTTGACGGCGTTGGACAGGTCGGTGGAGTTGCTGACCACGACGGTCGCCGCGTGTGCCGGGGTGGCGAGCACGGCGAGGCCGAGCGATGCCGTGGTCACGGCGAGAGCGGTGAAGGTGCTGATGCGACGCATGACGTGCGGGTCCTTTCGTCGATCAGAGGGAGTGGTACTGCCGGGGCTGCCAGTCGCCGAGGTAGGTCGCGGGGGTGTGCGAGGCCGCCTCGGCGGCGGTGAGCCGGGGCCGGTTCCCGGGGACGGTGATCACCGCGCCGGGACCGGAGTTGCGGTACTCGGCGAACCGCATGGACTGCCACGGGAAGGCGTCCCGCATGTTCGTGTAGGGCGCGACGGGGTCGATCCCGGGGCCGATGAGGCTGTCCCGCACGACCAGCGAGGGCCAGGCGGTGGTCTCGTACGTCGGCACCCAGGGCCGTGCCAGCTTGTACGCCCCGTCCTCCGCGCCGGAGGAGAACCGGCAGCGGACGGCGAGGAACCCGTGCGGGTTGGCACGGGCGGTCGAGGGGGCGAACACGAACCCGTACGGAGCGGCCGCGAGGTCGGTCCGGTTCAGGGTGCGGAAGTGGCACCCCTCGTACACCGCGGTGGCCCGCCCGAAGACGAAGTCGACGTCGCCCTCGGCATAGCAGTGCGCGAAGTACTGCCGGGCGACCACACCCAGTGCGGTCGAGTCGGCGTACAGGGTGTCCTGGTGGCCGAGGAACCGGCAGTGGTGGAAGGCGCTGCGGTCGCCCTGCACCTTGAGGGCGACGGCCTGGGTGGCGGTGATGCCGGGATGGTCGGCGCGCAGCCAGTCGTTGGCGAAGGTGATCCAGCGGGCGGTGAACCCGTCGGCCTGCACGGTGGTGGTGGCGGAGCCGGTGGTGCCGTAGGTGCCGCCGCCGGGCTTGGCGGTGCCGGCCGCGTTGTCGTACACGATGACCACGGCACCCGGGTTCTCGGCGGCGCCGATCCAGGTGGCCTCGGTGCGGGTGGTGTCGACGGCGACCGTCTCCCGGTAGACGCCCGGGGCGAGGACCAGGGTCCAGCCGCTGCCCGTGGCGGCGGTGACGGCGGCCTGGACGGTGCTGAAGTCACCGCGGCCGTGCGGGTCGACATACAGGGTCCGCGGGGTGCGGCGGCGCTCCGGGGAGCCGTACCGCCCGAAGGGGCGAGCGGCGGCGGGCCCGGGAAGGGCGGTCAGGGCGAGCGTGGCGGCCGCCCCGGCGCCCGCGGCGAGGAAGCCCCGCCGGGGCAGGGGGAGGTGGGGCGAGGACATGCGGGTGCTCCTTGGAGAGGGAGGGGGTGAGGGGTGACGGTGCTCCTTGCCGTGGGGGGGGTGGGGCCGGGGCGGACCCGGTGTGCGCCCCGGCCGCGGCGGACGCGCGTCAGCGCAGGCGACCGGCGCCCGCGCCGCGGTCGACGACGCGTGGCACGGCCCGCACCGGGTCGATCCTCGTGCGCAGGGTCGGGGTCCAGGTGGCGCCGGCGGTGAGGGTCTCGGCCGGGATCTGGGCGTTGTGGACGGCGATCAGGTCCGTCGGTTCACCGTTGACGTAGTTGTCGTCGGCGGTCAGCGTCGACTCGTTCCACTTCTTCAGGATCGAGCCCGCCCTGACGGTGTCGGGGAGGGTGAACGCGTTGTGTTCGGCGACGAGTTGGGACTCGATCCCGATGCCGTAGCTGTAGCCGTAGCCGTCCTCGGCGACGAAGTGGTTGTTGTAGGAGTCGACCTGCCCGAACCGCACCCGGGGTGCCCGCTCCACCAGGCCGGAGAACAGGTTGTGGTGGAAGGTGACCTTGAGGTGTCCCCGGTCGACGGCCGCGGTGGACGCGCTGTCGCTGTTGCCGATGAGGATCGTCTTGTCGTGGTCCGCGAAGACGTTCCAGGAGGCGGTGACGTAGTCGGCGCCCTTGACGATGTCGAGCTCTCCGTCGTGCTGCTCGTAGATCCGCCCGAAGTAGTAAGGGAGCGTGCTGTCGGGGTGATCACCGTCGGTGAACGTGTTGTGGTCCATCCACACATGGGTGGACCCGTAGACGACCGCGCTGTCGTACTCGGAGTTCCAGTTGCCGTCGGCGGTGTCGGTCGGGTCCCACTGCGGGAAGCAGTCGAGGGGGCTCTCGAAACCGAGGTTGCGGACGATGACGTTGTCGACGGCCTTGATCTGCAGGCTGGCGCCCTTGAAGCCGGCGTCCTTGCCGACGCCGACGATGGTGGTGTTGGCCGGGACGTACGCCTTGATGTAGGCGTCCTGGGCGGCGGCGGAGGCGCGGCGCAGCCCCTCGGGGCTGTCGTCGGGCTCGCTGTCGAGGTTGGTGGAGTGGCCCCAGGCCTCGGGCGAGTACTTGGCGAGGTAGGCGGCGAAGTCGTAGCCGGGCGCGGCGAACGAGTCACAGCTCGGCCCGTCCGCGTCGATCGTCCCCCTGACCCTGATGATCTTCGGCGCGCTGCCGCCGTCGGCGAGGGCGGCCTTGAACCCGTCCCAGGTGGTGACGGTGTAGACGTGCGCGGCGTCGGCGGCGGCCCCGCCGGTGGTCCCGGTGGTGGCGGCGCCCCAGCCGTCGTTCGCGGCCGGCACCTGCCGGTCGAGCGCGACCCGGTGGGGGGTGGCGGCCTGGGCGGTTCCGGTCACGGCCGGCACGAGAGCCGTGCAGCCGACGACCGCCATCGTCACAATGACGCGTCCATGACATATATAGGTGTGCACTGTGCGGGTCTCCTCAGCTTGCGGGTGGCCAGGTGATCCATGAGGCGGGGATGTCCTCGTGCAGCCGGACGGCGTCGTGCCGGGCCAGCACCCGGGTGCGCAGCAGTTCCTGCGCCACGAGCCGGGCCACCGCGATGGCCCCCGGCGGGTTGAAGTGCGTGTTGTCCTGCTCGGTGTCCGTCCAGTTGAAGTACGTCTTGGTCGCCTCGGCCCCGAGCGCCTGCCACAGCGCGAGCGACAGCGCCTCGATGTCGAGCAGGGCGACCCGTTCCCGCGCGGCGAGCGCGCGCATCGCCGCCGGGTAGTCGCCCTGCGTCGGAACGGCGTTGCCGTCGGCGTCGAACCGCCGCCGCTCCACGGGCGTGGCGAGCACCGGCCGGGCGCCGTGCGCGCGGGCGCCCTCGATGTAGCGCCGCAGGTAGTCCTGGTAGGTGCTCCAGGGCTCGGTGTACCGGGTGGGGTCGTCGCTCTTCTCGTCGTTGTGCGCGAACTGGACGAGCAGCAGATCGTGCGGCCGGACGGTGGCGAGGAGGGCGTCGAGCCGTCCCTCGTCGACGAAGCTCTTGGAACTCCGCCCGTTGACGGCCTGGTTGGATACGGCGATTCCTCGCCTGAGGAAGAAGGGGAGCGCCATTCCCCATCCGGTCTCCGGAGCAGCGTCGGCGTATTTCTGGGCGGCGGTGGAGTCCCCGGCGATGTGGAGCGTGCGTTGTCCGCCCGGAGAACGACCGGCGAGAGGAACTGCGGCAAGGGCCGCGGAAGTTACCTGTCTGCGCGTAAGGGACACGTAGGTCACCTTTCAAACAGGGGATGGGGTTTCCCACTTGGGGTCATGGGGGACTGTGCGACCGGCCACGACGGACCCGCAGTCCCCCACGACCGCAACCACCCGATCTCAGTGGTGCTGCTTCCAGTCGGCCTGCGCCGTGTCGAGCTGATCGGCCAACGTGTCCAGGAACTCCTTCGCCGTCATCTTCCCGAGCAGCACCTTCTGGAAGTTCGGCTCGTTGTCGGCCTTGGAGATGGTGTTCCAGTCCGGCAGGTAGTACGGAAGCTGCACGATCTTCGTCGACGCTCCGTTGAGTGCCTCGGCGGCCAGCTTCGTCGGCTCCGACGCCTGCACCCACGCGTCCTGCGCCGCCTCGTTGTTCGCCGGCACCTGCCCCGCCGACTCGTTCCACTTGCTGTTGGACTCGTGCGAGGCGGCGAACTCGATGAACTTCCAGGCAGCCGCTTTGTTCTTGCTCGCCTTGAAAAGACCGAGACCGTCGACCGGGTTGGACACCTGCACCCGAATCCCGTCGTCCAGCGTGGGATTCGGAATGCCCTTGAACTTCCCGCTCAGCGCTTTTTCGTGGTCGGCGTAGGAACCGAGGTTGTGGCTCAGCATCCCGATCGTCCCGGAATCCCACTGCGCGACCATCTTGGTGAAGTCGTTGTTGACGTCGGCGGACGGGGTGTCCTTCTTGTACAGCCCGACGTACTTCCCGAGTGCGGCGACGTTCCTCGGGTCGTTGACGGTGGTCTTGTCGCCGTTCCAGAAGGAGGTGATCCCGCTCTGCCCGTACGTGGCGTCCAGCGCCTGGGCGATGGAGCCCTCGCCGCCCCGGATGGTGTAGCCGAACCTGTTCTTCGCCTGGTCGGTGAGTTTCGCGGCGGCCGCGTAGAACGTCGTCCAGGTGGCCGGGGGGTCCAGCTCGGCCGCGCCGAACAGGTCGGTCCGGTACCAGAGCGTGCCGTTGTTCGCGGAGGTCGGCACCGAGTAGGTCTTCCCGTCGCCGCCCGCGGACTTCACGCTCTCCAGGAACTTCTCGTTGAGCTTGCCGTTGAGGGGGCTCTTCGCGAGCCGGCCGTCCAGTGGCTCCAGCGCGCCCTGCGCGGCGACCTCCGCGAGCATCGCGGTGGTGACCCCGCCGACGTCGGGCAGGCCGCCGCCCTGGATGGCGGTGTCGTACTTGGACTGGACGCCGGCGGCGGGCACCCCGACGTACTTGACCTTGATGTCCGGGTTCTGCTTCTCGAAGTCGGCGATGATCTCCTTCCACACGTCGGTGCGGACACCGCCGTTGTTGTCCCAGAAGGTGATCGTGCCCTTCCCGGAGCCCTCGCCGCCCTTGTCCCCCGCGCTGCCGCTGCCGTCGTCGCCGCAGGCGGTGGCGGTCAGGGCGAGCACGGAACCCAGGGCGACGGCGACGGCCGCGCGCCTGCTTCTGCGGATGCTGCTCTTCATCGATCGGCTCTCTTCTGTCTGGGGTCAGCAGGGAGTGACGCGGACGTGCGTGGCGGTGGCCCCGGCAGCGTCCGCGGCACCCGGCCGACGGTCGCCCCTCATGGGCTCACCTCCTTGGGCGGGGCCCAGGGGGCGCCCAGTTCGGAGTAGAGGGAGAGGGTGTCGGCACTGGCCGTGACCAGGGCGTCGATGCCGGTCACGACCCGGCGGCCGTCCTCGGGGAGGCGGTGCCAGGCACCGGCAGGCAGCGCGACCGGGTCGCCGGCCAGTCGAATCGCCTCGACGACCTTCATGAAGGCGCCGGTGGCGTCCGGTTCCACCAGCAGGTCGGCACCGGTGGTGAGGTGGTCGGCGAGGTTCTCCAGCAGGTCGGTGCTGCCGTACTCGGTCTCCTCCGGGCCGTGGCCGGCCCGCTGCACCAGCACCCGGTCCTGCTTGTACCAGTGGGTGATCCGGCCGCCGGTGCCGTGCACCAGGACGTACGGGTCCCCGGGTTCCTCCGCGCAGAGCGTGGCCGCGACCGTGACCGGGCCGCGCGGGGTGGAGACGCGGACGCAGGAGGTGTCGTCGGACTCGATGTCGTTGGCGCGCAGCAGCTCGGTCTCGATGCCGGTGACGTCCTCGGCGCGGTCCGTGCCGAGCAGGGCGAGTCCGGTGGCGACGGCGTGCGCGAGGGGGTTGGTGAGGACCCCGTCGACGACGTCGACGCCGTTCAGCCGCCGCTTGCCGGCCCAGGGCGCCCGCCGGTAGTAGGCCTCGGGGCGGGCCCAGGCACCCGCGCCGCCCACCCCCACCACGTCGCCGATGGCGCCCTGGGCGATCAGCCGCCGGATCGCGGGCACGGCGTGCGAGCCCAGCGACTGGAAGCCGATCTGGCAGGCCACGCCCGCCTTCGCGACCCCGTCGGCCATCCGCCGGAACTCGGCGTAGGACGGCGCCGGCGGCTTCTCCAGGAGCAGGTGCACGCCCCGCTCGGCGGCCGTCAGGGCGAGGTCGGTGTGGGTGGGGATGGGCGTGCAGATCACGGCGATCCGGGCGCCGGTCGCATCGAGCAGGGCGCCGAAGTCCGCCGACTGGGCGGGCTGCCCGAGCCCCTCCGGCAGTTCGTCGGCGCCCAGCGGGGTCAGCTCGCAGATCCCGGCGAGCCGTACGACCCCCTTCTCCTGGAGCCGCCGGATGTTCTCCAGGTGCCAGCGGCCGTGGCCGCGCGCGCCCGCCAGAACGAGGTCGATGGGCGAAGTGTTCACAGCGTCCTCCCTGCGTCGTCGATCTTTGCGAGCAGGGTAAGCGTTTGCCCCGGTCCGCCCGCGAGGTGTCTCATCCCTTCACCGCCCCCGCGCTGAAGCCGGTGATCAGCCACTTCTGGATGAAGGCGAAGACGATCACGACGGGTACGGCGGCGATGATCCCGCCCGCGGCCAGCGCGCCCAGGTCCACGCTGTCGGCGCTCATCAGGGTGTTGAGGCCGACCGGGACGGTCTGCTTGCTCTGGTCGGACAGGAACATCAGGGCGAACAGGAAGTGGTTCCAGGCATGCACGAAGGCGAAGGAGCCGACCGCGACCAGCCCCGGCCGCAGCAGCGGCAGGACGACGATCCGGAAGGCCGTGAACCGGTTGCAGCCGTCGACCCAGGCGGCCTCCTCCAGGGAGTACGGCACGTTCCTGATGAAGCCGCTGATCAGGATCATCGACAGCGGGAGCTGGAAGACGGTCTCGGCGATGACGACACTGCCGAGCGAGTTGATCATCTGGAGCCTGGCGAAGATCTGGAAGAGCGGGACCAGGAGCAGCGCGCCCGGCACGAACTGCGAGCAGAGCAGGGCCAGCATGAAGCCGCGCTTGATCCTGAAGTCGAAGCGGGCGAGGGCGTAGCCGCCGGCCAGCGCGACGACCGTGGTCAGCAGCAGGGTCGAGACACCGACGTAGACGCTGTTGGTGAAGTAGGTGCCGAAGCTGCGCTCGGTCCACACCTTCTGGAAGTGGTCGAAGGTGACCGGCCAGGGGACGAGGGAGGTGGAGCCGGCCGGGCGGAGGGCGAAGAGCAGGATCCAGTAGAACGGGACGAGGGTGAAGAGGAGGTAGATCCCGAGGGGGAGGTAGATCTGCCAGCGGGGCACCTCGTCCCAGGCGCGGCGCCGCCGGTGCGGCCGGGTGGGGGCGGACACGACGGGTTCGGCCTCGGGGGCGAGCTCGGTGATCACCTGGCCCCGCCTCCGAACTTGCTCAGCCGCAGGTAGAGGACGGAGCAGAAGAGCAGGATCACGAAGGCCACCGTGGTCAGCGCGGAGGCGTAGCCGAAGTCGTGGGCGTCGACGCTGGTGTGGGCGACGTAGAGGGGAAGGGTCGTGGTCTCCCCCGCCGGGCCGCCGCCGGTCAGGGTGTAGAGCAGGTCCACGTTGTTGAACTCCCACACCGCCCGCAGCAGCGTGGACAGGACGATGGCGTCCTTGAGGTGCGGCAGCGTGATGTGCCAGAACTGCTTGAGGCGGCTCGCCCCGTCGACCTCCGCCGCCTCGTACAGGTCCTTGGACACGGACTGCAGGTCGGCGAGGATGAGGATCGCGAAGAACGGCACGCCCCGCCACAGGTCGGCGACCACGGCCGCCGGGAAGACCGTCGAGGGGTCGGAGAGCCAGCTGGTGCCGTACGAGCCGATGCCCGCGTCGGCGAGGTAGCGCGTGACGCCGGTCTGGGAGTTGTAGAGCAGCACCCAGATCGCGGAGGTCAGCACGCCGGAGACGGCCCACGGCGAGAAGACCAGCGCCCGCCCCAGGGCCCGCCCCACGAACGTCCGGTTGACGATCAGCGCGAGCGCGAGCCCGAACAGCAGCTGCAGCCCGACTTCCACCACGACCCACTTGGCGCTGAAGGTCAGCGTGTCCCAGAACTGCGGGTCGTGCGCGAAGGCCCGGGTGAAGTTGCCGAAGCCCGCGAACCCGTTCCGCCAGGGCTTGGTCGGGTTGTAGTTCTGCAGGCTGTAGTAGAAGACGCTGAGCACCGGATAGGCGATGAAGCCCAGCATCAGCAGGGCCGCCGGGGCGATCAGCAGGTACGGCAGCCTGCGCGGCGTCGCGGAGGCACGGCGCCGCCGGGGCGGCGCGGGCGGTTTCGCCACGGCTGCGGCTTGGGCCATGACCTGTTCTCCGTTCGCATCGGTTACAGCGCGTACAGGAAGCGCTTGCTCCATGGGCGTGGTTGAAGCGCTTCGACAGTCGTCGGGGGGGGAAGTCGGGACGGGTCAGCCCGCGTACGGGTCCGGGACTTCGCCCGGCCGGGCCAGGAACTCGAAGTCGCAGCCGGTGTCGGCCTGGGTGATCTGCTGGTCGTAGAGCGCGCCGTAGCCGCGCTCGAACCGCGCGGGCGGTGGTGTCCACTCCGCCCTGCGCCTCGCCAACTCCCCGTCGTCCACGTTGAGTCGGAGGGTGCGTGCCTCGACGTCGAGGGTGATGGAGTCCCCGGTGCGGACCAGCGCGAGCGGCCCGCCGACGTACGACTCGGGAGCGACGTGCAGCACACAGGCGCCGTAACTGGTGCCGCTCATCCGGGCGTCGGAGATCCGCACCATGTCCCGCACGCCCTGCTTGAGGAGGTGTTCCGGGATCGGCAGCATGCCGTACTCCGGCATGCCGGGACCGCCCCTCGGCCCGACGTTGCGCAGGACGAGCACGCTGTCGGCGGTGATCCCGAGGGAGAGGTCGTCGATGGTGCGCTGCATGGTCCGGTAGTCGTCGAAGACGACGGCGGGACCGGTGTGCCTGAGCAGCCGCGGTTCGGCGGCGATGTGCTTGACGACCGCGCCGTCCGGGCAGAGGTTGCCGCGCAGCACGGCGACCCCGCCCTCGTCCGCCACCGGGTTGTCACGGGTCCTGATGACGTCGTCGTCGTGCACCCGGGCACCGGCGAGCTGTTCGCGGTAGGTGTCGTAGGACACCGTGGGCCGGTCGAGGTGGAGCAGGTCGGGGATGCGGGAGAGGAAGCCGGGCAGGCCGCCCGCGAAGTGGAAGTCCTCCATGAGGTACCGCTGTCCGCCGGGGCGGACGTTGGCGAGGACGGGCACGGTGCGGGCGATGCGGTCGAAGTCGTCGAGGGTGAGTCGTACGCCGGCCCGGCCGGCCATGGCGATGAGGTGGATGACGGCGTTGGTGGAGCCGCCGAGCCCGAGGACGGTGGTGACCGCGTCCTCGAAGGCGTCGCGGGTGAGCAGCTCGGAGAGCTTGCGGCCCCGGTGCACCAGGTCGACGATCCGCATCCCGGACCGGGCGGCCATCCGGTCGTGCCCGGAGTCGACGGCCGGGATGCTGGACGCGCCCGGGACGGTCACGCCGAGCGCCTCGGCGGCGGCGGTGAGGGTGGAGGCCGTTCCCATGGTCATGCAGTGACCGGGCGAGCGGGCCAGCCCGCTCTCCAGCTCCGCCATCTCGCAGTCGCCGACGAGCCCGGCGCGCTTGTCGTCCCAGTACTTCCACATGTCGGTGCCGGAACCGAGGACCTCGCCCCGCCAGTGCCCCGGGAGCATCGGCCCGGCGGGCACGAAGACGGCGGGCAGGTCGACGGAGGCGGCACCCATGAGCAGGGCCGGGGTGGACTTGTCGCAGCCGCCCAGCAGCACGGCCCCGTCGACCGGGTACGACCGCAGCAGTTCCTCGGTCTCCATGGCGAGGAGGTTGCGGTAGAGCATCGGGGTCGGCTTCTGGAAGGTCTCCGAGAGGGTGGCGACCGGGAACTCCAGCGGGAATCCCCCCGCCTGCCACACACCCCGCTTGACCGCCTGCGCCCGGTCACGGAGGTGCACATGACATGGATTGATGTCCGACCAGGTGTTGAGGACGGCGACGACCGGCTTGCCGAGGTGCTCCTCGGGGAGGTAGCCGAGCTGGCGGGTGCGGGCGCGGTGGCTGAAGGAGCGGAGCCCCTCGGTGCCGTACCACTGATGGCTCCGCAGTTCCTCGGGGCGCTTGCGCGGGACGTTCCCGCCGGGGCTCACAGGGACCACCCGGCGGCTATGGCGGCGACCTCGGCACGCTCCTCCTCGGGCAGTTGCCTGCTGGGCGGGCGGACGTCGCGGCGGCACAGGCCGAGCGCGGCGAGGGCCTCCTTGACGACGGTGACGTTGTCGGCGGAGCCGTTCGCGGCCCGGAGTTCCTCGAACCGGCGGATCTGCTCCCAGACCTTCATGGCGGCCGGGTAGTCCCCGGATCGAAGCGCTTCGATCATGGCCAGCGAGACGGCCGGGGCGACGTTCACGAGTCCCGAGGTGAAACCGGTGGCACCGGCCGAGAAGTAGGAGGGTGCGTAGGGCTCGGCGAGCCCGGCGACCCAGACGAAGCGGTCGAGCCCCGCGTCCCGGGCGAACGCGGCGAACCTGGCGGCGTCCGGGACGGCGTACTTGACGCCGATCACGTTGGGGCAGGCGTCGGCGAGTTCGGCGAGGCGGGCGCCGGGGAGCTGGGCGTTGCGGATGTACGGGACGACGCCGAGCCCGGGTACGGCCGCGGCGACGGCCCGGTGGTAGTCGACCCAGCCCGCCTGCGACACGTACGGATGGACGGGCTGATGGACCATCACCATCTGCGCGCCGTGCTCACGGGCGTGCCGGGCGGTGGCGACGGCGGTCGCGATGTCGTGCCCGACCCCGACCAGGACGGCCGCCCGGTCCCCGGCCTCGTCGAGGGTCAGCTCGGTGACCAGCTGCCGCTCCTGCGGGGCGAGGGCGTAGAACTCGCCGGTGTTGCCGTTGGGGGTGAGGGTGCGGACGCCGCCGTCCAGGAGCCGGCGCAGCAGGGCCCGGTGGGCGTCCCGGTCGATGCCGCCGTCCGCGGCGAACGGGGTCACCGGGATGGCCACCACGTCGGCCAGCGCCGCCCGTTGGCTCTCGAACACCACGCTGCTCATTCCCGGCCTCCCTGGTCTGCCCGGTCCGCCTGGTCCGCCTGGTCTGCTTGGTCCGCCTGGTCTGCTTGGTCCGCCTGGTCTGCACGGTCTGCCGCGCGGGGGAACGCCCGGTCGACGAAGGACGCGATGTGGGTGTGCAGGGCGCGGGCGGCACCGTCGGCGTCGCCGTCCAGCGCCAGCCGGAGGATCTCCCGGTGCTCGCCCGCCTCCCGTTCCCAGGAGGGGGAGGCGGCCCAGGCGACGGCGGAGACGAGGGCGGCCTGGTCGCGGACCTCGTCGAGCATCCGGCCGAGGAGCGGGTTGCCGCACGGGAGGTAGAGGGCACGGTGGAAGTCGCGGTTGGCGAGGGAGCGTTCGGCGGTGTCGGTGGCACCATCGGCGCGCGTGAGGGCGTCCCGGGCGGCGTCGAGGGAGGCGCCTCGCCGCACGGCCCGGCGCAGCGCCTCGGGCTCCAGGAGCAGCCGCACGTCGTAGACCTCCCGCGCCATGTCCGCGTCCACCATGCGCACCGTGACGCCCTTGTACTGGCTCATCACGACCAGCCCGGTCCCGGCGAGGGTCTTGAGCGCCTCCCGCACGGGCGTCTTGGACACCCCGAACTGCGCGGCGAGCTCGGTCTCCACCAGGGCCTGACCGGGCGTCAGCCGCCCTGTCAGGATGCGGTGCTTGATCGCGTCCAGCACGAACTGCGTGCGCGACGGAATCGGCACGGGCACAGAGGTCATGCGCGCCTCTCGGGGTCCCGATCAGGTGCGGGACCTGATCTGACGTATCTGATCTCGCGTATCGCGTCTCATATATGACGTACGAGGTGCGACGCGGATGAAGGTAGGAGGACGGCTGTGTTTCGTCAATGCTTCTGACGAAGAAGGTGGTTGGAGGGAGGGAACCCGGATCGCAGACTCGGCGGCCGTGACGGTTCTGATCAGCGTGTGGGGAGTGTCTCCCGGGGTGGGCAAGTCGACGTCGTGCGGCGGGCCGGCCCGCCGGCCGGCCGGCGCCGGACTGCGGGTGGACCACTTCCAGAGGAGGAGGTCCTGACCGGGTCGCGGTTCGCGGCGGTGGCCGAGGCGTTGCGGACCACCGGCACCGTCGGCCCGGGGTTGCTGCTTGCGGCGACCGCCGAGTTCGTCGACCCGGTCCTGGCGAGCGGCGACGACGTGGTGATCGCCGACGCCCTGGTGCCGTTCGTGCCGACGCTGCCGGCCACAGGCCACGACGAGGAGGTGATCGACGCGTTCCTGGCCGACCTCACCGAGGTGTTCGCGCGCGTCTCCCCGGTCATGGTCTTCCTCGACGGGAACGCCGGATCCGCCCTGTCCCGAGCCGCCGGCCGGGAAGGCGGCCCATGGCTGGACCGGTACGTCGCAAGGCCGGCCCGCTGCGGGGTGAGCCCTCCGGTGAGGACGTCGCGTCGGCGGTGACGTACCTGGCGCGCGAACGTGCGGTGACCCTCGACGCGGTCGCCCGGAACGGGTGGCACCTCGTGGTGGTCGAGCGGGCCGACGAACTGTCCCCGGGCGAGGTGCTGAGCACTGCGGAACGCAGGCTGCGGCCGTGGTTGGCGGAGCGGGGAGAGTGGGCCCGCGAAGGGTGACGCGGCGTCGTCCGCCGCCGTCCCGGAACCTCCTCGCCTCCCCCTCCCCGTGCCGCGCCGGGTCGGTGCCGCCGCGGCTCCGCGAAGGTCCCGGTCCCCGCGTCCGCCCACACCTCGCCGCCGCCCCGCACCAGGTGACCGGTGCGTCCCCGCCCGCTCACCGTTTGTGTCCTGCTACGGCTTCCAGCCCGGGTCCCGGCCGCTCAGCCCCACCGTCCGGTCCAGCAGCCGCGCGCCCTCCGGGACCGGCACGAGCGGACCGAACGGGCCGCGGTCGCCTTCCGCCGCCATCCGCAGGAAGCCGTGCGCCGCCTCCAGGGCCGCGGGATCGGGGACGTACTCCTGGCCGGTGGCGCGGGCCAGGTCCCAGCCGTGGATCACCAGTTCGTCGGCGGCGACCGCGCCCGCCACCCCGCCGGGCAGGTCGATCCCGCCCGCCCGCGTCATGCCGTCCCACGCGGACGGGTCCCGCCAGGCCTCCGCCAGCGCGTCCAGCGCCTCGGACAGTTCCTGCCGCCACTCGGGTCCGAGGACCGGCAGTGCCGCGCCCGGGCGGTGGTCGGTCGTGGCCCCCAGTTCCTTGCGGGCCGCGTCGCGGAAGGCCACGGACAGGCCCGCCACGTGCCCCAGCAGGTGGCGGACGGCGTAGTCGGGACAGGGCGTCGCCACCGCGAGCTGCCGGTCCGTCACCCGCTCCGCGAGCTCCGCCACGATCCTCGCCTGCGGGCCGAGGTCGATCATGGTCGTGCCAGTCATCGTGCTGCCTCCCGGTGCGTCGTCGCCTTCAGGAGGGTGGACCGCACGGCCTTGCGAAACTCATCGGTCCGCCACACGCACACCCCGCCCAGGAAGCACCACAGGGCGATCACCGGGTCGCAGAGCGCGCACCCGAACGACGAGTCGGGGAAGAACGGGATCAGCGGCGAGCCCTTGAGGTCGTGGACGACGTCCCACGCCGTGTGCAGCAGCCAGCCGACGCCGACGAAGGTCCAGGAGCCCAGGCCCCGGTAGGCGACGTACGTGGCCAGTGCGGTGAACGCGAACTCCCAGCCGCCCAGGCCACCGCCGCTCAGGTACGCGGCACCCGCGCCGGCCACCGTCACCGCGTTGAGGCGGCGCCGGTGCGGTTCGCGGACGAGGGACATGAGGAGGACGTAGCCGAGGCCGATGAGGATCGGTGCGATGGAGCGCATGGGGCCGACGGTAGGGTCGCGGCCGCGGCCGCCCCATGGGCGCCGGCGACAGGTTCCGACGGATTTCCGCCGGGCGGGCCGCCCGGGGAACTTACGCCCTGCCGGTGCCGCGCCCGCTTCGCCCGCTTCTTTCTAAGGCACCTTCCCGATCCCCCGGCCACCGCCTTGGACCCACGATGAGCAGGCATGACGACCGCCACCTCCTGGGCCGTGGCCCGCCTGCTCCGCGACCGCAACGCGGCTCTGTACCTCACCGGCGTCGTGGTGTCCGGCTTCGGCACCTCCGCGCTCTGGCTCGTGTCCGGCGTCTGGGTCAAGGACCTCACCGGCTCCGACGGCCTCGCCGCCCTGTGCACCGCCGCCCTCTGGGCCCCCACCCTCCTCGGCCCCGTCCTCGGCACCCTCGCCGACCGCGTCCGCCGCAGACCGCTGGTGGTCCGAACGAACCTCGCGCTCGCGCTCCTGCTGCTCCCGCTCGGGACGGTCCGCTCCGCCGCCTCCGTGTGGCTGCTCTTCGCGGTCCTCGTCCTCTACGGCGCGGTGGGCGTCGTCGAGGACGCGGCCAACTCCGCGCTGGTCGTCGCCGCCGTCGACCCGGCCCTTCTCGCGGACTTCAACGGGCTGCGGATGACCGCACGCGAAGGCATGAAGCTGGTCGCCCCGCTGACCGGCGCCGCGCTGTACACGGCGTACGGCGGGCCGGGCGTGGCGCTGCTGGACGCCGGCACCTTCGTGCTGGCGGCGGGGCTGTGCGCGCTGCTCCGGGTACGGGAGGAACGGCCCGGACGGGCACCGCGCGGCGGCTGGCGCGAGCAGACCGCCGAAGGGGTCCGGCTGGTCCGGGCGAACCCGGCCGTGCGGTCGCTGGTGCGGGCCGGCGGCGCCACCATGTGCCTCGCCTCGCTCGGCAGCAGCCTGAACTACGCCGTCGTGGCCGCCCTCGGCCACTCCCCCGCTTACCTGGGGGTGCTGTACGCCGTCCAGGGCGTCGGCTCGGTGGGCGTCGGGCTGGTCTCGGGGCCCGCGCTGCGGCGGCTCGGGGAGCGGCGGTTCGCGGCGTGCGGGATCGCGCTCACGGGGGTGGCGGTGGCGGGGCGCGCGGTCCCGTGCGACATGACACTGCTCGCCTGCTGTCTGGCCGGCGGTCTCGGCCTGCCCTGCGTCCTGATCGCCGCCTACACCGCCGTGCAGCGCGAGATCCCGGCCGCCGCGCTGGGGCGGGCGACCGCGACGGCCGACACGCTGATGTTCACACCGAACGTGCTGGGACTGGCCGTCGGGGCCGCCCTCGTCGAACTCGTCGACCACCGGCAGCTGTTGCCCGTGCTCGGCGGGGCGCTGCTCCTCACCGCCGGGTCACTCGGTCAGCGCAGCGCCTCCCGCACCGCCGCCAGGTCGCCGTCGGACGCCAACCCGGCGTGATAGAGCCGCAGTTCGGTCGCACCTTGGGCGCGGGCGCGGTCCGCGTCGGCCGCGAGGGTCGCGGGGCTGCCGCCCATGCCGGAGACCACCGTGAAGTTGGCGGCCAGGACGGTGTCCGGGCGCGCGTGTGCGGCGAAGGGTGCGAGCAGGGCCGTGCCGGAGGCGCAGGGGACCACGACGCCGTCCGCGACGGACAGGATCCGGGCCGGGTCCACGCCCGCGTTGGCTCCGCAGTGGTAGGTCACCGGGTCGGCGTGCAGCAGTACCTGGAAGCCTTCGGGGGCCGCCGCCCGGACCGCGGCCACGGCCGACTCCTGGAGCGTGCGGGCCTGTCCGTCGCGCCATGCGCGCGTGGCCGCGGCGACCGGCTCGCCGAGCAGCTTCGCCACCGTCGGCCACCCGGCGTCGTCGCCCGTGCCCCGCCACAGCGGTTCCAGGGCGTCCCGTACGGCGGCGGCCAGTTCGTCGGCGTCCAGGCCCTGTTCGCCGTACCCGGTCCGGCAGGCGGGGCAGAAGCACAGGGCCATCAGGTACTGGCCGGCATCGCCCAGGCCGACCCCGGCAGTCTTGTCGTGGGCGTGCAGGTGCTGGAGGCCGTACCAGCCGAGGGACTCCAGTTCGGTGCCGGCCGCACCGGGGCGGACGGCGGCCTCGGCGGCGAGGTCGGCCAGGTACGCGCGCGTGGCGGGCTGGGCGATGCAGGGTGCCCAGGGGTAGCGGTCGCCGTAGGCGTTGACGACGGAGGTGTCCGGACGCTCGGCGCCCAGGCGGGAGTTGTGGGCGAGGATCACCCAGGTGTGGACGTCGAGGCCGGCCTCGCGCAGGGCGTCGGCCGCCTCGCCGTGGGCGTCGCCGGGGGCCCAGTCGCCGGCCGGGAAGGGGCGCAGCGCGCGGCCCGACCAGCGGTCGTCGACCGGGTAGTAGACGGCCGCGTGCTCGGCGGTGACGATGCGGTGGCGGGGGTGGCGGGGGGTCAGGGCGCGGGTGGAGTGGTAGGCGGAGGCCAGGGTCACCTGGTCGACGCCGAGCCGGGCGATGCGCTCCGGGGCCGCCGGGTCGCCGTTGACGTCCCAGGGGTACACGAACGCCGACGTCTTCAGGCGCCCCGCCCGGCTCGCTCCGGAGTGCTTCACGCGTCCTCCTCCAGCAGTGCGTACCCGCGCTCGATCAGCTGGGCGAGCTGCTTCACGTGGTCCTCGGCCGGCTCGTGCAGCGGGGGGCGGACCTCGCCGACGTCCAGGCCGCGCATCCGTACGCCCGCCTTGACCAGCGAGACGGCGTAGCCCCGGCCCTGGGCGCGGAGTTCGACGAACGGACGGTAGAAGCCGTCCAGCAGGCGGTCGGCCGTCGCCCGGTCCCCCTCGCGCAGGGCGGCGTGGAAGGCGAGGGCGATCTCGGGGACGAAGCAGAAGACGGCGGAGGAGTAGAGGTCGATGCCGATGGCCCGGTAGGCGAGCTGGGTCTGTTCGGCGGTGGGCAGGCCGTTGAAGTAGAGGAAGTCGCCGGGGGCCTCGGTGCGGACCGCGCTGACGATGCGCTGCATGAGGTCCAGGTCGCCCAGGCCGTCCTTGAAGCCGATGACGCCCTCGGTGCGGGCGAGTTCGACGACGGTGGACGGGGTGAACACGGCGTTGTCGCGCTGGTAGACGATCACCGGGAGGCCGGTGGCGGCCGCCACCTCGCGGTAGTGCCGGAGCAGTCCCTCCTGGCCGGCGACCACCAGGTAGGGCGGCAGGGCGAGGAGGCCGTCGGCGCCCGCGGCCTCGGCGAGACGCGCGTAGCGTACGGCGAGTGCGGTGCCGTAGCCGGCGCCGGCCACCACCGGTACCCGTCCGCCGGCCGCCGCCACGGCCGCGCCCACGCAGGCCTCGAACTCCTCCGGGAGCAGCGCGTGGAACTCCCCGGTGCCGCAGCAGGCGAAGACGGCGGCGGCACCGGCCTCGACGCCCCGGCGGACGTGCTCGCGGTAGGCGTCGAGGTCGAGGGAGCCGTCGGGGCCGTAGGCGGTGACGGGGAAGAAGAGCGGCCCGCGCGGGTCACGGAGCCGGGCGGCGAGAGGTGCTGGCGTCACGGGCGCTCCCTGTCGAGGCGGTCGACGCAGATCGTGCTGCTGATGCATGTCCCTGATCGGCGTCCATATTCATGAACGCGACCACGTTACGAGGCGCCCTTAGTGCCGGTCAAGGCGACAAACGACCAACAGTCGAGCGGATTGCCGCACTCCACGGCACACTTGACTCGGCGCGCCGCCCCTCCCTAGCGTGTCCATGAATGTGAATGCCAGACACGTACGCGACCGGTGTCGATCCAAGGAGACCGTGCATGCCCACGCCCCGCACGCTACTGCTCACCGGTGCCGCCGGCGGACTCGGCACCCTGATGCGGTCCTTGCTCCCGGAGTACGGCTACGCGCTGCGCCTGTTCGACGTGCGCCCGGTCGAGGGCGCGCCGGACGCGATCACCGCCGACCTCGGCGACAGGGAGGCGCTGCGGGCCGCCGTACAGGGCGTGGACGCGGTCCTGCACCTGGCGGGGATCTCTCTGGAGGCACCGTTCGAGAAGATCCTCCGCTCGAACATCGAGGGCACCTACAACCTGTACGAGGCCGCGCGCGAGGCCGGCGTGCCGCGCGTCGTCTTCGCCTCCTCCAACCACGCCGTCGGCTTCACCCCGGCCCCGCGCGCGGGCGATCCGCTGATCCCGGTCGACACCCCGCGCCGCCCGGACACCTTCTACGGCCTGTCCAAGTCGTTCGGCGAGGACCTCGCCCAGCTGTACTGGGACAAGCACGGCCTGGAGACGGTCTCCGTCCGCATCGGCTCCTGCTTCGCCGAGCCGGCCGACGTGCGGATGCTCTCGGTGTGGATGAGCCCTGCCGACGGCGCCCGCCTCTTCCACGCGGCACTGACCGCCGAGGACGTCGGCCACACCGTCGTCTACGGCTCCTCCGCCAACACCCGGCTGTGGTGGGACCTCGCCGGCGCCCGGGCCCTCGGTTACGAGCCGCGCGACGACTCCGAGCGGTTCGCGGAGAAGCTGATCGCCGAGCACGGCGAGCTGGACCCGGAGAACCCGGCCCACACCCATCTGGGCGGCCGGTTCGTCAACGACCCGCCCGTCTGGCCGTACTGACGGCGTACGGGATGCCGGACACGGCGGCGGGCGGGCACCGAACGGGCCCGCCCGCCGCCGTATTCGGGCACGGATCATGCCCGATCTCACGTCAGCCACAGCAGCGCCCCAGGTCCGAGACGGGCACGCCCCGGCACAACCGGGCACATACGGGCAGCATCGGGTTTGCAACAGGCCTGGTCAGCGACGTGCGCCGGAGGTACAACTTCCCCCATGGCCCGAACGGGCAGTTCCACAGGGAGGTGGGTGACGGCATGAGCACCAGGACGGCGGAAGAGCGCCAGCGCGAGATCGTGCGGGCCGCCCGGACCACCGGTTCCGTGGACGTCACCGCGCTCGCCGCGGAACTGGGCGTGGCCAGGGAGACCATCCGGCGCGATCTGCGCGCCCTGGAGGACCACGGGCTGGTGCGGCGCACCCACGGCGGCGCCTACCCGGTGGAGAGCGCCGGTTTCGAGACCACCCTCGCGTTCCGGTCGACCAGCCACGTCCCGGAGAAGCGCCGGATCGCGTCCGCCGCCGCCGAACTGCTGGGCGACGCGGAGACCGTCTTCGTCGACGAGGGCTTCACCCCCCAGCTCATCGCCGAGGCGCTGCCCACGGACCGGCCGCTGACCGTGGTCACCGCGTCCCTGCCGGTGGCGGGCGCGCTCGCGGAGTCCGAGAACGTCTCCGTCCTGCTGCTCGGCGGCCGGGTCCGCTCCGGCACCCTCGCCACCGTCGACCACTGGACGACGAAGATGCTCGCCGGCTTCGTCATCGACCTGGCATACATCGGCGCCAACGGCATCTCCCGCGACCACGGTCTCACCACGCCCGACCCGGCGGTCAGCGAGGTGAAGGCACAGGCGATCCGGGCCGCGCGCCGCACCGTGTTCGCCGGCGTGCACACCAAGTTCGGAGCGGTCAGCTTCTGCCGGTTCGCGGAGATCGGCGAGCTGGAGACCATCGTCACCAGCACCCTGCTGCCCGCCTCCGAGGCCCACCGCTACTCGCTCCAGGGCCCGCAGGTCCTCCGCGTCTGACACCGAGCCGACCGAACCGTCCGTCCGCAGTCCCCGAACGGTACCCGCCCACCCAGGCGCGCCCCTTATGTACCCATATGTTCTTCAGATCCACCCATCAGTTCTCCAGGAGCACCCCATGCGAACCCAGAGCCGACGAACGCCTCGCACCCTGTTTGCGGTGGCCGCCGCAGGAACGCTGACCACCTCGCTGCTCGCCGGCTGCTCGGGCGCCGGCGCCGGCGGCGGTTCCTCCGCCCACTCCATCAACGTCCTGATGGTGAACAACCCGCAGATGGTGGAGCTGCAGAAGCTCACCAAGGACAACTTCACCAAGGACACCGGGATCAAGGTGAACTTCACCGTGCTGCCGGAGAACGACGTCCGCGACAAGATCAGCCAGGACTTCGCCAACCAGGCCGGCCAGTACGACGTCGCCACCCTCTCCAACTACGAGATCCCGATCTACGCCAAGAACGGCTGGCTGGAGCCGATCGACTCGTACGTCAAAAAGGACACCGCCTTCGACCAGCAGGACATCCTCAAGCCGATGCAGCAGGCCCTCACCGCGGCGGACGGCAAGCTCTACGGCGAGCCCTTCTACGGCGAGTCGTCCTTCCTGATGTACCGCAAGGACGTCTTCCAGAAGAAGGGGCTGACCATGCCGGCCCACCCCACCTGGCAGCAGGTCGCCGACCTGGCCGCCAAGGCGGACGGCGCGGAGCCCGGGATGAAGGGCATCTGTCTGCGCGGGCTGCCCGGCTGGGGCGAGATGCTGGCGCCGCTGACCACGGTCGTCAACACCATGGGCGGCACCTGGTTCGACAAGGACTGGAAGGCGCGGCTGGACGCCCCGGAGTTCAAGAAGGCCACGCAGTTCTACGTCGACCTGGTCCGGCAGCACGGTGAGGCAGGCGCCGCGCAGTCCGGCTTCGCCGAGTGCCTGAACGACACGACCCAGGGCAAGACCGCGATGTGGTACGACGCCACCTCCGGCGCGGGTTCGCTGGAGGCCACCGGCTCCCCGGTGAAGGGCAAGATGGGCTACGTCCCGGCGCCGGTCGACAGGACGGACAGCTCCGGCTGGCTCTACACCTGGGCGTGGGGCATCCAGAAGGCCTCCAAGAACCCCGACGACGCCTGGAAGTTCATCTCGTGGGCGTCGAGCAAGGACTACGAGAAGCTCGTCGGCGAGAAGGCGGGCTGGGCCAACGTGCCGGCCGGCAAGCGCACCTCGACGTACGACATCCCGCAGTACCGCAAGGAGGCTGCTGCCTTCGCGGACGTCACCCGGGACGCCATCGCCGGTGCCAAGCCCAACGACCCGGGCGTGCAGCCGCGGCCCGCGCCCGGCATCCAGTTCGTCGACATCCCCGAGTTCACCGACCTGGGTACCAAGGTCTCCCAGGAGATCAGCTCCGCCGTCGCCGGGCAGCAGTCCGTGGCCGATGCGCTGAAGAAGGCCCAGAAGCTCGCCGAGGCCGTCGGCAAGAAGTACGAGGGATCATGACCGCCACCGTCTCCCCCCGGGTCGCCGCCGCCTCCGCGCGGCCGGCGCCCCGGCTCCCGTCCGACCGTCTGCGGGCCTGGGCCACCCGGGCCCCGCTGCTGCCCGCGCTGGTCTTCATGATCGTGGTGACCCAGCTGCCGTTCGTGGCGACCGTGGTGATCTCGTTCTTCGACTGGAACGCGCTCTACCCGAAGGACCGCCACTTCACCGGCTTCGACAACTACCGCCAGGTCCTGACCGACCCGGACCTGCGCCATTCGGTGTGGACGACGGTCCTGCTGACGGTCACCGTGGTGCTGGCCAGCCTGGTCCTGGGCCTGGTGGTGGCGCTGCTGCTGAACCGCAGGTTCCGGGGCCGCGGTGCGGTCCGCACCCTGATGATCGCGCCGTTCCTGATCGTCCCGGTCGCGGCCGCACTGCTGTGGAAGCACGTCCTCTACAACCCCGAGTACGGCCTGCTCAACGGCCTGCTGCACTACGTCGGCGGCCCCCAGCCGGACTGGATCTCGGACAATCCGCTGCTCGCGGTCGAAGCCGCGCTGGTGTGGCAGTGGACGCCGTTCATGATGCTGATCCTGCTGGCCGGACTGCAGAGCCGCGACCAGCAGCAGCTGGAGGCGGCCCGGGTGGACGGCGCGAGCGACTGGCAGATCTTCCGCTACCTGACCCTCCCGCATCTGCGCCGCTACCTCGAACTCGGCGGCCTGCTGGGCTCGATCTACATCGTGCAGAACTTCGACGCGGTCTTCACGATCACCTCCGGCGGCCTGGGCACCGCCAACCTCCCCTACACCGTCTACCAGAGCTTCTACCAGGCCCACGAGAACGGCCTCGCCTCGGCCGCCGGCGTCGTGGTGGTCATCGGCTCGATCATCATCGCGACCTTCGCCCTGCGTGTGGTGTCGTCGCTGTTCCGCGAGGAGGTGGCGCGCGCATGAACACCGCCCTGAACGCCGTACGGCGAGGCGGACTCGGGCTGGTCGCGTGGCTGACCGGGATCGTGTTCTTCCTGCCGATCGCCTGGATGGCGCTGACGTCCTTCCACTCCGAGTCGGACGCGGCGACCAACCCGCCGTCCTTCACCGCCGCCCTCACCCTGGACAGCTACCGCGAGTTCTTCGGCGTCGGCGGTGGCGCGAGCCCGTGGCCCGCACTGATCAACTCGGCGATGGCGTCGGTGTTCTCGACGCTCTTCGTCCTGCTGCTGGCCTTCCCGGCGGCGTACGCGCTGTCGATCCGGCGGGTCAGGAAGTGGACGGACGTCCTGTTCTTCTTCCTCTCCACGAAGATGCTGCCGGCCGTGGCGGGCCTGCTGCCGATCTACCTCTTCGCGAAGAACGCCGGGATGCTCGACAACATCTGGCTCCTGGTCATCCTCTACACCTCCATGAACCTCCCGATCGCGGTGTGGATGATGCAGTCCTTCCTCGCCGAGGTCCCGGTCGAGGTCATCGAGGCCGCACGGGTGGACGGGGCCCGGCTGCCGACGATCCTCGCGCGCGTGGTCGCCCCCATCTCCCTCCCGGGCGTCGCCGCCACCGCGCTGATCTGCTTCATCTTCAGCTGGAACGAACTGCTCTTCGCGCGCGTGCTGACGGGCGTGGTCGCCGAGACCGCCCCCGTCTTCCTGACCGGCTTCATCACCAGCCAGGGCCTGTTCCTGGCGAAGGTGTGCGCCGCGTCGCTCGTCGTCTCCCTGCCGGTGCTCGCCGCGGGGTTCACCGCCCAGGACAAACTGGTCCAGGGCCTGTCGTTGGGAGCCGTGAAATGAAGGCCGCCGTCATCGAGTCCGTGGGCCGTGCCGTCGTCACCGAGGTCCCGGACCCCACGCCGGGGCCCCGCGACGTCGTCGTCGAGGTGGCCGCCTGCGGGCTGTGCGGCACCGACCTGCACATCCTCCAGGGCGAGTTCGCGCCCAAGCTGCCGATCGTGCCGGGCCACGAGTTCGCCGGCGAGGTGGTCGGCGTCGGCGCCCAGGTCACCGAGGTGGCGGTCGGCGACCGGGTCGCGGTCGACCCGTCCCTGTACTGCCACGAGTGCCGCTACTGCCGCGACGGCCACAACAACCTGTGCGAGCGGTGGGCCGCGATCGGTGTGACGGTACCCGGCGGTGCCGCGCAGTACGCCGTCGCCCCCGTCGCCAACTGCGTGAAGCTCCCCGAGCACGTCCGCACCCAGGACGCGGCCCTGGTCGAGCCGCTGTCGTGCGCGGTGCGCGGCTACGACATCCTCAACTCCCGCCTGGGCGCGCACGTGCTCATCTACGGCTCCGGAACCATGGGCCTGATGATGCTGGAGCTGGCCAAGCGGACCGGCGCGGCGAGCGTCGACGTGGTCGACCTGAACCCGGCCCGCCTGGAGACCGCCCGCCGGCTGGGCGTCTCGGCGGCCGCCGCGAACGCGGACGAGCTGGACCGGCCGCGGGGCTGGGAGGTGGTGATCGACGCGACCGGGAACGCGGCCGCGATCCAGGACGGCCTGGGCCGGGTCGCCAAGGCCGGGACGTTCCTGCAGTTCGGCGTCGCCGACTACGCGGCCCGGGTGACGATCGACCCGTACCGCATCTACAACCAGGAGATCACCATCACCGGCTCCATGGCCGTGCTGCACAGCTACGAGCGGGCGGCGGAGCTGTTCGCGAACGGGGTCCTGGACCCGGAGGTCTTCATCAGCGACCGGCTGCCCCTCGACAGCTACCCGCAGGCGCTGGAACAGTTCGCGGCGGGCGTGGGACGGAAGATCGTTGTGGTGCCGTAGACGTTGTGGTGCCCGAGAAGTTTAAGGGAACGGTAAAGCGGGGTCGTTCGTTCACCAGGCATGACAGCTATGACCCCTGGCTCGAACATCCCTCTTCCGGTCTCCCGGGTGGCGGTGGACGTCGCCGCCCCCGTGCGGCTCGACGTGTCGGGCCTGCTGCTCACGGGCGACGGCAAGGTGCGCTCCGACGACGACTTCATCTTCTACAACCAGCCCGGCGGCCCGGGTGTGACGTACCGCTCCGGCGGCGGTACGGCCCCGGACGCGATCACCGTCGACACGGCGGCCGTGCCGCCCGGCATCGAGAAGATCGTCGTCACCGCGAGCCCCGACGCCGCGGGCCAGACCTTCCAGGGCATCGAGCCGACGGCCACCATCCGCAACGCGGACGACGGCTCGGTGCTGGCCACCTTCACGCCGCCGCAGCTGGGCACGGAGACCGCCCTGGTGGTCGTGGAGATCTACCTGCGGGGCGGCGCGTGGAAGGCCCGTGCGGTCGGCCAGGGGTACGCCGACGGACTGGCCGGCATCGCCACCGACTTCGGTGTGACGGTGGAGGAACCGACCCCGGCGCCGGCCCCCGCGGCCCAGCCCGCCGCGCCCGTCACGCCCGCCGCTCCCCCGGCACCGCCCGCCCCGCCCGCCCCGCCCGCGACGCCGGCCCCCGGCGCCGGGAAGATCAACCTCGACAAGGGCCGGGTCAGCCTCCAGAAGAACCAGACCGTGTCCCTGGTCAAGGACGGCCGCCCGCTGCTCTCCCAGGTCAAGATGGGCCTGGGCTGGGAGCCGGCGTTCCGCGGCAAGGACATCGACCTGGACGCGTCGGTCATCGCGTACGGCCCGCAGCGCGACCATGTCGACAGCTGCTACTTCGGCAAGCTGTCCATCCTGGGCGGCGCGATCAAGCACTCCGGTGACAACCTCACCGGTGAGGGAGGCGGTGACGACGAGGTGATCGCGGTGGACCTCGGCCGGATCCCCCCGGAGGTCACCGGCCTGGTCTTCACCGTCAACTCGTTCTCCGGCCAGAAGTTCACCGAGGTCGCCAAGGCGTACTGCCGTCTGCTGGACGCCGCGACCGGCGAGGAGCTGGTCCGTTTCGACCTCACCAACGCCGAGGCGCAGACGGGCGTGATGATGGCGAAGCTGATCCGCCAGTTCACCGGCGAGTGGGACATGACGGCGATGGGCTCGTTCGTGAAGGCCCGGACGGTACGGAACATGGTGAAGCCGGGGGCGGAGGCGCTCTGACCCGGGCGCGGCGAGGACCAGGCGGTCTTCGAGGGCATCCTGGACGCGGTCGGCAAGGACCGGTACGCCTACTTCACCGCGTTCTACCAGGACTTCTACAACCTCGACGAAACGCTGGGCAGCCGGATCAGCGAGGAGGCCGTCCGCAACAGCTGGAACGTCGCGGCCGGCGCCTCCGCCCACGCGTCCGTGGCCTGCGTGGCGACGTGGATGACCGACTTCCGCGCCGATGTGGCGAAGGTCGACGTCCCGGCGCTGATCCTGCACGGCACCGGCGACCGGATCCTGCCGATCGACGCGACCGGGCGTCCGTTCCACGCGCTGCTGCCGTCGGCCGAGTACGTGGAGATCGAGGGCGCCCCGCACGGCCTGCTGTGGACGCACGCCGAAGAGGTGAACGCCGCTCTGCTGTCGTTCCTCGCCACGTAGGGCTCTCGCTCGCCCGCTGCCGGAACAGCCCTGGAAGCGATCTCCTAGAAGAGCGCACTGTACGCGTTCAGCGCCGGCTGCCCTCCCAGGTGGGCGTAGAGCACGGTGGAGTCGGCGCCGATCTCACGGCGTTCGACCAGGTCGATCAGCCCCGCCATCGACTTGCCCTCGTACACCGGGTCCGTCACCATCCCCTCCGTGCGGGCGGCCAGGCGCATCGCCTCCAGGGTGGCGTCGTCCGGGATGCCGTAGACGCCCGCGTGGTAGCGCTCGTCCAACTCGACGTCGTCG
This sequence comes from Streptomyces sp. NPDC086777, assembly GCF_040702065.1. NCBI lineage: Bacteria > Bacillati > Actinomycetota > Actinomycetes > Kitasatosporales > Streptomycetaceae > Streptomyces > Streptomyces sp. NPDC086777. Next base: position 48,090 of record NZ_JBFBJI010000047.1, read on the forward strand.
ACGGTCAGTTCCCGCTTCACTCCGATCAGTTGCCCGGTCCGGTGGGCGATGCGCGCCACCTGTACACGGGTCTCGGCCGGCTTCGCCGAGGCGTCGATGCCGATGATCCGGCGCGCCCGGCCGCCCGCCTCCGCCAGCGCGGCGAACCCCGCGACCATCCCGGCCTGCGTGGACCCGGTCACCGAGCAGACGACCACCGTGTCGAAGAAGACGCCCAGCCGTTCCTCCTGCTCGGCGACCTCGTACGCCCAGCCGGCGAAGCCGAGGCCGCCGAGCGGGTGGTCGGAGGCGCCGGCCGGGATGGCGTACGGCTTGCCGCCGGACTCCTCGACCTCGCGCAGCGCCAGCTCCCAGCTCTCCTTGAAGCCGATGCCGAACCCGGCGCGGACCAGGCGGACGTCGGCGCCTGCCAGCCTGCTGATCAGGATGTTGCCGACCTTGTCGTACACCGGGTCCGGCCACTCCACCCAGCTCTCCTGCACCAGCACGCACCCGAGCCCGGCGCGGGCGGCGACGGCGGCGACCTGGCGGGTGTGGTTGGACTGCACCCCGCCGATGGAGACGAGGGTGTCGCAGCCCTTGGCGAGCGCGTCCGCGACCAGGTACTCCAGCTTGCGCGTCTTGTTCCCGCCGTACGCGATCCCGGAGTTGCAGTCCTCCCGCTTGGCCCACAGCGCGGCACCGCCGAGACGGGCGGTCAGGCGCTCCAGGGGGTGCACGGGCGAGGGGCCGAAGAGGAGGGGGTAACGGTCGTAGGAGGACAGGGACATGGGAGCTCCTGGGGTCAGTCGGGGGCGACCGGGTCTGCGAGGCCGCGCCAGATGTCCGCCGTGACGCGGACCGCCGCCTCCGTGTCACCGGCGGCACAGGCCTCGATCAGCCTCTCGTGCAGTCCGGCCGAGCGGCAGGAGCCGCCCTCGCCGAAGCGGCGGCGTTCCAGACGGCGGATGAGCGGGGTGTAGCGGGCGACGGTGGCGGCGGCCGCGCGATTGCCGGCCACCCGGACCAGTACGTCGTGCAGTTCGTCGTCGGCGCGCAGGGCCCCGTCCACGTCACCGGCGTGTACGGCGGCGGCGAACCGGACGTTGGACACCCGCATCAGTTCCAGGTCGGTGTCCCGCAGCCGGGGTACGGCGGCCCGGGTGACCAGTTCGTGCATGGCGCCGACCACGGCCGCCGCGTCCCGTACGTCGGCGGCCACCACCGGAGTGACCCGGGTGTAGCTCTGCGGCTTGCTCTCCAGGAGCCCCTCGTCGACGAGGCGCGCGAACGCCTCCCGCACGGGCGCCCGGGACAGCCCGAGCCGCTCGGCGAGTTCGGCGTCGCGCACCACCGCGCCCGGTTCGATCTCACCGGCGACGATGGCGTCCCGGATCGCGGCACAGGCGCGGTCGCGGAGCAGGGTGCGGGTGACGGGTCGCAGGGCCTCCATGAACTGAAATGTTAGATATCAGTGACCGGCGAGGGCAAGGGGGCGGCGGGCAGGGGTGTGACCCGCACCCCCCGTGAAGGTGCGGGTCACGTTCGGAAGGCGGCCCTCAGGCCGCCGTCTCCCACGGCCAGGCGGCGTCCCGGGCCGCCTCCAGCAACGGCACCATCCGGAAAGCCGCGTCCGAGAGGCCGCCGAAGGTGTGGCGGTTGCCCGTGCCGGTCGGTCCGTGGCCCACCCGGTAGCCGGCCAGGTTCCAGGTGTAGACCGGGATGTGCGCCGGGACCTGGTGGGTCGGGTCGCCGTGCCGGCTGAACGCGTACTGCTCGTCGGTGACGATCAGCACCCGGTCCTGTCCCCGGTAGTGGGAGCGGATCGCCGAGGTGGTGTCGGTGCCGCCCAGGTCGCCGAAGCGGCCCAGGACCTTCAGCACCGACTCGCCCCTGCCGAACGTCAGCCGCCGGCTCGTCGTACCGAACTCGACGAGGTCCGCTTCCGCCGCCCGCAGCGCGAGCGCCGTACCGAAGATCGCCGCCGCGTCGGCCCGGTTGAGCTCCGAGCGGTCGGACAGGCGCGAGTAGAACATCGAGCCCGAGCGGTCGACGAGCACCAGCGTCCGCCCCGGCAGCGCGGGCACATTGGCCAGCGAGTGGCCGAGCGCCTGCTCCAGCGGGTACGACCAGCGCAGCGACGGCGCGTGCTGGTACGCGGCGAGGTACCGGAACGGGAACTGCCGCGACCGCGCCACCTCCGCCGGGTCGCCGATCCGGGCCGCGACGGTGGCCGCGACCTCGTCACGGACGCCGGCCTCGTCGAAGTTCCGGAGGTTGCGGACGAGTGCCATGGTCCCCATGGACGGGATGACCGCCTCCCACGCGGCCCTGTCCATCGGGCCCTGGAGCCAGCCGGCCAGTGCCTCCCAGGTGAGACCGGACGCCGCGAGCCGCTCGGCGCCGCCGGGCCCGGTGACGACGGCGCGCCGCCGGGCGACGGGCAGCGCCATCAGCTCCCGGTGCGCGCCGAGCACCGGGCTCGACGCGGGCGGAACGGCGGTGTCCGGGTTGTGCCGGCGGTCCAGCGCGTACCGGAACAGCTCGCCCTGCCACGGCTTGTCCGGGTCCGGCGCCGCGTGCACCAGGTTGAGGATGTCGCCGAAGCGGTACCCCTTGGACGCGGTGTCGTACTTGAGCAGCGACCTGCCGTGGTACAGGCGTCGTACGGCGTCGGCGATCCCGCGCTTGACGGGCTTGGGAACGGCACGGCCGTACGTCGCCGTCCAGTAGCCGAGCAGTTCGCCGGGCTCGTCGGGCCGCTGGAGCACGGAGGCGACGACCTGACGGTTCGAGGGGCCGCCGGTGGCCCCCACGGCCAGGCGGGCGTGCACGTACTCGGCGGCACCCACGATCGAGGCGGTCCGCATGTTGCCCTCGCCGCGCAGCCAGCCGAGCAGACCGGCCGTCCAGGCCGGGTCGGTGACGGCGAGCTCGCGCAGGAGCCCCGTGAACCGGTCGTCGCGGGCCGCGCCGGACTCGTAGAAGGTCTGCTGCGAGACGAAGTTGGCGACGGCGAGCAGGAAGAGCTCAGACCGCGCGTCCCGCTCCCGGCCGAGCCCGCCCTGGAAGGTACGGAGCACGCGTCCCGTGGAGGTGACCCGGGAAATCGGCTGGGCCCGGGCCGCCTTGGTGTTGAATCGCGCCATGGTGAATTCCCCCCGAATTCATTGGAGTTTCGGAGGAGGCGCAGCAGAAGGAGGGTGTCCGAGTTCAGGGATCGGCGACGGACCGTAAACTGGCGCGTCTGCCATTTCGCCACACCGGCCGCAGGCCGATGACGGGAATCGAACCCGCACCCCCTTTCGGGGACCAGAACCTGAAGTAACCGCTGCCTGCGCACCGGACACCCACCATGAGCTGCGCCTCCCGAGATCAAGCACACGCACCGGGAGGTGCATGAAGTTTTCGATGTCCAGAGATCGAAGTCGGCGGAACCGACGTAGGTGCTCTAACCCCTGAGCTACACCGGCGCGTTGTACCGGTGGCGGGACTCGAACCCGCGGCCGCCCCATTATGAGTGGAAGTAGGTCCTGCCTTCGCACCTGGACATGCACAACTCTAGGAGGCGTTCCGCGGGCCGAGCGAGTGAATTAACCAGCCGCGCTGCCGGCGCTTCCAGGGCCCGGGGCCGTTCGCGTTGGAGGCGTCCTCGGTCAGGTAGAGGTGGCCGCGCTCGGCGTCGACGACGGCCTCGTGGGCGTAGCGGCCCAGTGCCTTGACCGGCTTGGGGTCCCGGTCGGCCCGGCGGTCCTCGGGGTCGACCTCGAAGACGTAGCCGTGGTCCTTGGTGAAGCCGTCGGTGCCGGCCTTGTCCTCGGTCTCCTCGCAGGTGAGCCAGGTACCCCACGGGGCTTTGCCGCCCGCGCAGTTGGTGGCGGTGCCGGCGATGCCGACCCACTCGGCGACGGGTCCGCCGGGGCGGACCTCGACGACGGTGCAGCCACCGGCCGCGGCCGGGTCGTAGACGAGGCCCTCGGTGAGCGGGACCGGGCACTCCCAGTCGGCGCGCGGGCCGGCCGGTTCGTGGTTGTTGACGAGGAGGGTGGCGCCGCGCGAGCCGTCGAAGGCGGACGTGCCGTCGTGGTGGGAGGGGGTGAACTCGCCCGACCCAGCCTGGTCCTGCCGCGGTACGTGATGACGCGGTACTTGAAGCCGGCGGGGAGCGCGAGGATGCCGTCGGGGTCGGGGAGCAGCGGCCCGTAGCCGACGCCGCCGTGCCCGTGGCCGTGCCCGTGCGCCGCCTCGGCCGCACCGGCCTCGGTGGCGGCGAGGGCGTTCGGAGCGGTGGCGAGCGCGCCGACGCTGCCGGCCAGCGCGACACCGGCACCGGTGATCGCGGATCTCGCGGCGAAGTCCCTGCGGGTGAGCGACATGGTGTCTCCTGTGCCGGTCGGAGTGCCGTGGAGGGTGGCGAACCTCAACTCGGCGCACGCGCTCCCGCCCACCCCTGAAGGCCGGTTGAACACGGGGCGACATCGCGGACGTCTCTTCCATGAATCCGCAATCCCCGCCCCACGCCAACCCACAGGCCGCCCCAAGAACACCCCGCAGAGGGTTACGACGTCCCTTCCCGGGCCGACCTTCTTTCCGGCCGCAACGGCGCTCGGCCCAGGCGGCGCTGCCCCGCGGTGCCCGCCCCCCAGCGCCCCGTCGCACCGGCACGCACCACAACACCGCGCCCCGCCGCATCCTCATGGCCCGCCGCGACGGCGCTCAGCCGGACACCGCGCGGCCGACGGTGCCCGACCTCCACGCACCCCCGCCCCGCCGGCCCCTACCCCCCGTGCTGCGACCGTGCCTTGAACGCCGCCTTGCGGGCCTCCTTGGCCACCTTCTTGTCGGGGTGGAGACGGCCCATCGCCTCCAGGACGTCGGCCGTGTCGGGGTGGCCGACCCGCCACGCCTCGGCGAAGAAGCCGCTGTGCTGCCGGGCCAGGCCCTCCACCAGCGCCTGGAGTTCCTCGGAGTTCCCTTCGGCGGCCAGCTGCGCGGCCACCGTGTCGATGGTGAGCCAGAAGATCAGGTCCTGGGAGGGCGCCGGCACGTCGGCGGCGCCGCGTTCGGCCAGCCAGACCCTCGCGAGGCCGCCCAGCTCGGGGTCGTCGAGGACCTCACGGAGGGCGGGCTCGGCCTCGGCGCCGAGCAGGGACAGCGCCTGCTGGCAGCGCAGCCGCCGCAGCGGGGCACCCGCGTCCGCCCCCCGCGCGGCGGCCAGCAGCTCGCGGGCCGCCGCGAGGGATTCCCGGCGGGCCAGCCACTGCTCCGTCTCGGCCTGCGCGGCCCCCTGCGGAAACGTCGCCGTACCGTCGAGCAGCGCGTCCGCGCCCTTGTCGGCGAGCTCCCCGACCGCCGGCGCCTGGAAGCCGGCCTCCAGCAGCCGCGCCCGCAGCCCGTACGCGCCGAGCGGGGTGAGCCGCACCATGCCGTACCGGGAGACGTCGGCGTCGTCGACCGGCCCCGCCGCCGGTTCCTCCTCCGCGTCGGCCATCAGCGCCTCGTCCACCGGCTGGTACTCGACGAGTCCGACCGGTTCGAGCAGCCGGAACTGGTCGTCGAGCCGCATCATCGCGTCGGAGACCTGTTCGAGGACGTCGTTGGTCGGCTCCCCCATGTCGCTGGGCACGATCATCGACGCGGCGAGCGCGGGCAGCGGCACCGGTGCCTCGCCGGGACCGCCCTCGCTCACGGTCAGCAGGTACAGGTTGCCGAGGACGCCGTCGAGGAAGTCCGCCTCCGCCTCGGGGTCCCAGCCGAGTGACGAGAAATCGACCTCGCCGCCCTCGTCGAGCGCGCCGACAATTCCGTCCAGGTCGGGCACGCTCGCGTCGGCGATGACGGTCTCCAGCGCGGCCTGCCACACCGCGAGGACGTCGTGCGGCGAGCCCCCGGTGAGCAGCGCCAGCTCCTCCCCCGCCGCCACCGTCCCGGCCTCCTCGTCGGCGATCTCGACCAGTCCCGCGTCCACGGCGACCCGCCAGGCCTCACCGGCGTGGGCGACGGCGTCCTCGCCGGTGAGCCCGAGCGCCTCGGCGGCGGCCGGGAGCTGCTCCTCGACCAGTTCGCCGCCCGCGTCCACGCGGGTGTCGGGCCCGGCCCAGCGGGCGAGCCGGGCGGCCCGGGTGAGCAGCGGCGTGGACAGCGCGGCGTGCGCCAGCTCCGCTTCGGAACGCAACCGCACCGGGGGCAGGGGGGCGCTGTCAGACATCGGCTGGTTCTCCTCGGACGCCTCAACGGTCGTACGGCGACATGGACACCGTATCGACGGCCGTACGACCACCTGGACGCCGTACGGCTCAGCCGCTCAGCCTAGACGGATTTCCACCCATGCCGACCGGTTCATCTCCCCGCCCGGCCTCGCGCCTGGCTGAAACCTTGACAACTGCCGTGGCCAGGCTGGAGATTGACGCGCGTAGAAAACGAGGGGACAACTGTTCACTCGACGTCTTCGTGTGTCATATACATGTCATACAGCGCTCATGGACATGTCATGAACGCTCCATAAAACGCCCTCGTCCCGGCGCTTCCGTATGTCCCCGGAGGGATTCCCTTGCCGAGCAGGTCTTCCGCGCGTCTCGCCGCGCTCACCGTCGCCGCCGTCTGCAGCGCGGCGTCCACCGTCGCCCTCACCTCGCCCGCCCAGGCCGACGGACTGCGCATCCACGACGTCCAGGGCACCACGCGCACCTCGCCGTACGCCGGCCAGAAGGTGACGGACGTCCCCGGCATCGTCACGGGCACGCGCACCTACGGCTCCTCCAGAGGCTTCTGGATCCAGGACCCCACGCCGGACGACAACCCGGCCACCAGCGAGGGCGTCTTCGTCTTCACCAGCTCCGTCCCGAAGGTCGCGGTCGGCGACTCCGTCACGGTCACCGGCACGGTCTCCGAGTACGTCCCGGGCGGCGCCACCACCGGCAACCAGTCGCTGACCGAGATCACCAAGCCGACGGTCACCACCGTCTCCACCGGCAACGCGGTCCCGGCACCCGTCGTGATCGACAAGAAGTCGGTGCCGAGCGCGTACACCCCCACGGGTGACACGGCCGCGAGCAACTCGATCAACGGCCTGACCCTGCAGCCGGAGAAGTACGCCCTGGACTACTACGAGTCCCTGGAGGGCATGAACGTCCAGGTCGAGGACGCCCGCGTGGTCACCGCCACCGACCCGTACGCCGAGCTGTGGGTCACCGTGAAGCCGCACGAGAACCGCACCGACCGCGGCGGCTCGCTCTACCGCTCCTACCGCGACCAGAACACCGGCCGCCTGCAGATCCAGTCCCTCGGCCCGACCGCCGACTTCCCGGCGGCGAACGTCGGCGACACCCTGACCGGCGCCACGACCGGCCCGCTGGACTACAACCAGTTCGGCGGCTACACCCTCGTCGCAAGTTCGCTGGGCACCCTGAAGAGCGGTGGCCTGCAGCGCGAGACGACGAAGAAGCAGTCGCCCGGCCAGCTGGCGGTGGCGACCTACAACGTCGAGAACCTCGACCCCTCGGACGGCACCTTCGCCGCGCACGCGGCCGCGATCGTGAACAACCTCCGGTCGCCCGACATCGTGTCCCTGGAGGAGATCCAGGACGACAACGGCGCGACGGACGACGGCACGGTCGCCGCCGACGTGACGGTGAACAAGCTGATCGACGCGATCGTCGCGGCCGGCGGCCCGACGTACCAGTGGCGTTCCATCGACCCGGTCAACGACCAGGACGGCGGCGAGCCCGGCGGCAACATCCGCCAGGTCTTCCTGTTCAACCCGGAGCGGGTCTCCTTCGTCGACCGCGCGGGCGGCGACTCCACCACCGCGGTGGGCGTCACCAAGGTGCACGGCAAGGCCCAGCTGACGGCCTCCCCCGGCCGCGTCGCCCCCGCGGACTCCGCCTGGACGGCCAGCCGCAAGCCGCTCGCCGGCGAGTTCGTCTTCCGCGGCAGGACCGTCTTCGTGATCGCCAACCACCTCAACTCCAAGGGCGGCGACCAGGGGCTGACCTCGCAGTACCAGCCGGTGGTGCGCAGCTCGGAGACCCAGCGCCACGCGCAGGCGACGCTGGTCAACGCGTTCGTCCGGAGCATCCTCGACGTCCAGAAGGACGCCGAGGTGATCGCGCTCGGTGACATGAACGACTTCGACTTCTCCGGCACCGCCAAGATCCTGGAGAGCCACGGCGCGCTCTGGTCGGCGATCCGGTCGCTGCCGACGAAGGAGCGCTACACCTACGACTACCAGGGCAACGAGCAGGTCCTGGACCAGATCCTGATCAGCAAGCAGATCCGCGGCAAGGGCGACTTCGAGTACGACAGCGTGCACATCAACTCGGAGTTCCACGACCAGATCAGCGACCACGACCCGCAGGTGCTGCGCTTCCGCCCGTAGCCCGCCGGCCGCGGCTCAGGACTGGCCGAACACCCCGTTCAGCCAGTCCTGCCAGGCGGTCTCGTTGGCCTCGGCGTCGGCGTCCGGCGCGAAGTCGTGGACGCTGATGCCGACCGGGGCACCCCAGTGGTTGCGCCCGAAGAACCGGATCAGGGCGTCCTCGGTGCGCAGCCCGAGGAAGTACGGGTCGCGGTAGTCGACCACCGCCTCCAGGGCCCGGCCGCCGGGCCCGTGGACGCTCGCCTTCGCGCCCGCGGCCAGGTCGTCCGGCAGGCCGAGGGCACGGCCCACGGCGACGAAGGCGTCCGGGGCGTGGGACGCCTCCGGCCCGTTCAGCTGGGCGAAGCTCACCGGGCGGGGCGCGAAGTGGGTGAGGTACTCGCGCAGGGTGTGCAGGTAGAAGTCGGTGTGCCGGCGCGCGCCGTCGTACTGGTTGTCCCAGTCGTCGGTGAAGATCCCGCTGTGCACGTAGCGCACCCAGGCGCGGCGGCCGCCGTCGCGCTCCTCGATGACGTGCTCCAGCTGGTTGGCGCTCTGCGTCGGGAAACCGACGTCCTCGCTGCGGGTGACCAGGCGGTGCGGCGGGTCGTAGGCGGTCACCGTGGAGCCGAAGGCCGCCGTGCCGCCCACCCGGGGCTCGGGCGGCTGCATCGGCCACAGATAGCCGCCGGTGCCGTGGGTGATCGCCTCCCACACCTCCGCGGGGGTGGCGTCGACCTCGAACTCGCGGGCGATCTCGAATTCCTTGGACATGATGGGGCTCCTGCCGCCTACTGTTCCAGCTCGGGGGTGGGCCGGTCCTTCACCGTGGGATGGACGGCGACCACGATCCGGTGGTCCCGGCCGGCCTCCGCGTCGGGTGCGTCGTACTTGCGGATGAGCGCGCTCACGCCCGCCGTCAGCTCCTGCACGAAGGCCGCGCGGTCGGCGGCGGAGGCGAAGCGGACCTCGCCGTCCAGCGCGTAGGTCGCCAGCCGCTTGCGGGCCTTGGCGGCCCCGCTGATCAGCATGCCGACATCGCGCACCAGGCGCGCGCCGAGCGCGAGCAGCCAGCGCGCGGAGAGCTGGTCGCGGAAGCGGTCCGGGTCCGGCTGCACGGCGGGCAGCGCGGCCGGCGAGATGACGTACGACGCGGCGGTCGCACGCATCAGCCGCTCGGTGACGTTGCCCTTGCGCCGCTCGCCGGCCAGTTCGACCAGGCCGTGCCGCTCCAGCGTCTTCAGGTGGTAGTTCACCTTCTGCCGGGGCAGTCCGACCCGGCCGGCCAGCATCGCGGCCGACGCGGGCGCGTCGGCCAGTTCGGCGAGCAGCCTGGCCCGTACGGGGTCCAGCGAAACGACCGCTGCCTCGGGGTCCTCGATCACGGTGACGTCCAGCATGGCTCCACCGTCTCACCGAAAACTTTTTTTGTCCACACAGGTGGAGTTTTCGGTGGGACGGTGGAGCGGAGCCCCGGCGAGTCTCCGGGACGGCGGCCCCGGCGGGCGTCAGGTGCGGCGGGCCCGGCGCAGTGCGCCCACCGTCACGGCGACGGCGACGGCGGCGCCCGCGGCCAGCACCGGCCTGGGGAGCCGGACGAGGGCCCGGACGGCCATCCGCGCGGGCTGCGCGACCCGGCCCTCGACGGCGTGCCCCGCCTCGGCCGCCCGCTCCGTCGCCCGGTGCCCGGCGTGCCCGGCCCGCTCCTGCACGGCGTGCCCGGTGCGCAGCGCGTGCTCCTGGAACGTGTGGCGCGCCTTGGCCACCTGCTCCTGCGCCGTGTGGCCGCCCTTCATCGCCCGGCCCTGGGCCTGCTGACCGGCCTTGGCCGCTCCCTCGCGCAGCTGCACGCCCAGCGCGCCGGCCCGGTCCCTGAGGTCGGCGGCGCGGGCCTGGGTACGGCCCTTGAGGTCGGCCTTGGCCGCCAACGCACCGGCGGTGCCGGTCAGTCGGGCCCCCGTTGCGCGTACGGTCCTCTTCGTCATCGGTGCTGCCCCTCCTGGTCTCGTCGGCGTCCGCACTGCTTGCGGACCTTCCGAGTACCCGGTCCGGCCGCCTTCAGGCCTGTTCCCCCTGTTCGCCGAGCCGGGCCAGCTGGCTCTGGAACCAGTCGAGGCGGGCCTGCAGCAGAGCTGCCTCCGCGACCAGTTCGGGCACCCCGAGACCCTCCCCCGCCGTCACCGGGCCGCCGGCGGCCCCCGCGCCCCCGGCGATCACCCGCAGCCCCTGCCCCGCCCGCCGGGCGAACCCGGCGAGCGAGACGGACGCACGCGCGCGTACGCAGCCCGCGCAGGCGGCCGCGAGACCCCGCCAACCGGGCCTGCCCCAGCCCGAGTCGGCGAGCGCGACGGCCGGCGCACCGCAGGCACAGGGCCCGACGGTCGCGGTCCGCACCCGCTGCCGGGCGTAGCGGAAACCGCGCTCGAAACGGATGTAGGCGCCGAGGACGGAGACTTCGAGCAGCACCGCGGACCGGTGCTCGGCGGTGCACAACAGGGCCTCGGCGACCTCGCGTTCGTGCACGCAATGGAAGCCGCAGTCGCACAGCCGCGCGGGCGGGCGGTGCCGTCGGCCGTAGACACAGGACGCGTCGTCCAGCACCCCGTACGGCAGCGCGCCGCCCAGCGACACCCCGGTGAACCCGGCCCGCGCACCGTCCTGGGACAGCATCGGGTGGGCGATCTTGTAGCCGGCCGGCGGCTCCGTCGGCCGTTCCGCCGGGAGCCACGGCCTCATCGGGCGGCCGGAGCCTCTTCGGACGCGGAAGCGACCCGGGCCTCGTGGACCTCTTCGGAAAGTTCGGGAACCTCGGGTACGTCGTCGCTGACGAGCGGCCGCTCCTCGGCGAACCCGGTGGCCAGTGCCTTGCCCAGCTTCATGGTGCCTCCCATGACCCATGACGTGCCGTCGGTGACCGTCCGACCCATAGTGGCCCATGAGGGGTCGAGTTGGACACAGGGCCTCAGGCAGCCGCAAGGCCGACATCTTAGCTCTCCTAAAACATATCAAGTAGAAAATTTAAGTAGAGCTACGCTGTCGCTTTGCCGAGACTACCCACATGACGAACCCACGCGACACCGCCCGTTCGCCCCGCCCCTTCGGCCGCACGCTCTGCGCGATGGTCACCCCCTTCACCGAAGCGGGCGCGCTCGACCTCGACGGCGCCCGGCGGCTGGCCGCGCGCCTGGTGGCGGAGGGCTGCGACGGTCTGGTGCTGAACGGCACCACCGGCGAGTCGCCGACCACGACGGACGCGGAGAAGGCGGAGCTGATCGCGGCCGTCCGGGCGGCGGTGGGCGAGCGGGTCCCGCTGGTGGCGGGCGTGGGCACCGCGGACACCCGGCACACCGTCGAACTCACGCTGGCGGCCGAGAAGGCGGGCGCGGACGGGGTCCTGGTGGTGTCGCCGTACTACAGCAGGCCCCCGCAGGACGCTCTGGAGGCGCACTTCCGCGAGGTGGCCGAGGCGAGCGGGCTGCCGGTGATGCTGTACGACATCCCGGGCCGCACCGGCACCCGGATCGAGCCGGAGACACTGGTCCGGCTCGCCGCACACCCCCGGATCGTGGCCGTGAAGGACTGCTCGTACGACTTCCTCGGCATCCAGAAGGTGCTGGCGCGCACGGACCTGGCGTACTACGCGGGCTGCGACGAGCACATCCTCGCGCTGTACGCGGTGGGCGCGGCCGGCTGCGTGAGCACGGTGGCCAACGTCGTCCCGTCCCGGGTGGCCGCGATCCTGGACGCGTTCGACGCGGGCGACACGGCCCGCGCGACCGACCTCCAGCTGCGGGCCATGCCGTTGATCGAGGCGATGACGGCCGCGCGCCTGCCGGGCACGGTCACGGCGAAGGCACTGCTCGCCGAACTCGGCCTGCCGGCGGGCCCGGTACGCGCACCGCTGCGTCCCGCCGCCCGCGACGCGGCCGACGGCCTGCGGACGGTGTACGCGGAGCTCGGGGCGGGCTGACGGGCGCCGCTCGGCGAAGACCGGTGTCCCCCGGTCGGCGGCACCTTCCCCCTTGCGGAACGCTGAGCGGAACGGTCCTGTCGCTGCCGATGGTCACCAGCGGCAGGGGTATGGAACTGGTCGCCGCCGTCCTTGCCGATGTCCCGGCCGGCGAGGGACTTGTGGACACCCGTTCTCGCCTTCCCAAGGCGTTTGGTACGGGGCTGCAGACCGGTTCGGTGCGTGGCCGGCGGGGTAGAGGGCTCGAGGGCGAGGCGGCCCGGGACGGGCGGCCGGGGCCGGAGGGGGCGCATCGATGTCTGCCGAACTGTGGGTGGCTCTGAGTTCACCCGTCGTCGCCGTCTGCCTTACGGTCTGGAGCTTCAGACGTACCTCCAGAGCGGACAGGCTGCGCGCGTTCTTCGAGGTGCAGGAGCGCTACCTGGATGCGGAGGTGCGCGCGGGACGGCGTCTGCTGCATCGGACGGTCGCAGGGCGGGAGAGTCACGAGATCGCGGCACTGTCCGAGGACGTGGCCAGTCGCATCGGGCACGCCCTCGCCGTGATGAACTCCATAGCCATCGCCTGCGAGGGCCGGTACGTGGACACGGACATGGTCGCCCGCAGCATGGGCCGCTCCTATTCAGGCGCGATGGCGGCGGCCGTACCCTACATCGACCATGTCGAGCAGCAACGCGGATTTCGGCCGTATCCCTTCGCCGAGCGCTTCGCGCAGAGCCTGCAGCAACGGACCTGAGAAGGCCTGCCGGGCGTCGGGGGCCCTGGGCCTCGTTCGTCCCGGCGGGCTCTCGTCACCCTGCAGGGTCGGCGCCCTCGCGAATCCTGTGCAACGCGATACGGGTCTCCCAGAGGAGCGCGGCCCTCTCACGGCTCACCACGGTCCTGAAATGGGGCAGGTGCGTCGAGAGCCAGGCCAGGCCCATCGCGTCGCGGTCGGGACCCTCGAAGATGGTCTCGAACTCGTCCACCTGGTCGTCACTGAGCTGGTCGGTCAGCGCGGTACCCACGCGCAGTTCCAGTGTGCCCTGGTAGGCACGGTCGAAGGAAGCGAGGTCGTCGTCGGACAGGTGGGTCAGGACCAAGTCCTCCACAAGGTGCTGTCGGCTCGTCCGGGCGTCAGGTTCGCCCGCGGCCGGGGCTCCAGGGTCCGACTTCCCGTCCGGTCCGTCCGGCGCCCGCCTCGAAGACGGCTCCCGACGGCGTCGCACCACTGCTCGCTGGGCGGAGGCCGCACGTAGCAGCGGAGCGCGAAGGACCGCCGCCACGCGGAGAAGTTCCCGCCTGTGAGCGCTGCCGTCGGTACCGGACTCCTGGATACCGGAACGGGCGTCCTGCCGCGTCGCGAGCCACTCGTCCACGAAACTCGAGGACGCTGGTGTGCTGGCGGACCATGCGCGGTCTCCCCGGGTCGGCGGACGTCGCCGCGTGCGGTCCAGGTAGTTGCGTACCGCCGCCTGGGTGCGGCTCTCCCGTTCCTCGTCGTCGGCCCGAAGTTCGTTCCGGGAGCGCCACAGTCCTTGTTCGATCATGCGGGCGCGCACGCTGTCCCGGGCCGCAGGCAGACCAAGGTCGGAGTCGGCGCCGGGCGGTTGGAGGGTGAACGTGTGAGACTCGCCCGAGTACAGCATCTGAGCGACGCCCCGGTGGTTCCCAGGGGTGCGCAGGATGTCGGCCGACACGTCGAGCTCCTCGGCCAGCTGCTTCGCGTCTCGATTCGAGACCCCGAACACGATGCGGTTGGCGACGTTTCCGAGGATCGCCGACAGTACGTTGTCGGAGGTGGACCCGGTGAACCGGGAGAACGCGTTGAGCTGGTGCAGGTTCTGGTGGGCGAGCACAAGACTCAGGCCGAACTTCCTGGCTTCCGCGACCAACTCGTCGAAGCCCGTAACGGCGAAGGCCTGGAACTCGTCGACGTACATGTAGACGGGGTCCGCCTTGTCGCCGAACCGCCGCCATCGGGCGTACACGGCTTTGCGGACCCGTTCCTGGACGAAGGTGCCCAGCAGCGCGGCGGCCGACCTGCTCATCTCCCACTCGGGGAGCTTGACCAGCAGGATTCCGCCGCGGCTGATCACGCCCTCGATGGAGACGGTCGAGGTGCCCCCCGCCAGTACCTTCCCCAGGGCTCCGTCCTGCTGCAACTCGCTGAACTTGGACAACACCCAGTGCAGCACCTCGGCGATCTGGTCGTTCCGCTGCTGCTCGAATATCTCCCAGCGTTCCTTCAGGTCCGAGTCGGTGAGCAGGTCCCTGATCCAGCGACGCCTCTCGCTGCTGCGCAGCACGCGGACGAGGTCGATCACGCCGGGAGGCTTGAACGGGTAGTCGTCATGGGTGATGGACTCGAGGGCCAGCCGCACGATCTCCTCGAAGCGCGGCCCGTAGAACTCGTGATAGGACTGCCGCACCAGCAGGCGGATGAACTCCTCGATGGCGAGTTCCGTTTCCGCCTTACCGCGCACGTCGAGATCAAGCGGGTTGAGTACCGGCAGGAACTCGGGATCCCCGAGGTCCAGCAGAAGCACCTCTTCCTCCCGGCCTGCGGTGTGACCCAGCAGATAGTCGACCAGGTCGCCGTGCGGGTCGATGACGACCACTGATCTGTCGGCCTGGATGTCCTGCCGGGCCATGTGCTTGAGCATGTTCGTCTTACCTGACCCCGTGCGGCCCACGACGTAGGTGTGGCGCAGCCTGGCCTTCGCGTCCAGGCGCACCTCCACGCGCTGGTCCTCGCGGCCGTGAGCCAGGTGCGCGGTGCCCAGACTGATGCCGTCGATGGGAAGCGTGATGCTCGGCAGGGAGAGGGACCGAGGACGCCGGTGCAGCAGCCCGCGCCCCTCGATCCTGCCGTACGGGGGGTGGAAGACGCGCAGCGTCTCGGCGGGACTCAGCTGGACGGCGCCCTGTGGTGCCGGGCCTCCGGGCGCCAGCGTGTCGAGCGCCGACCCGTCCGAGACGATGTCGAACGGCACCCCCCGGAACAGCCACAGTCCGATGCTGCGCAACACCGAGTCGCCGAGCCGTTCGTCGGAGGCGACATGGATCTGGAGACCGAGGTTGCGCATGTCCGCGGATTCCTGGCCGGCACGGATGAAGAAGGCCGCCGCGTCCCGTTCCTCGTCGCCGAAGAGTCCGGCCTCCTCTCGCCACACGGTGGCCCGCTCGGCCGACGGCTCCCCCTCAGGCAGACGGCGGCAGGTCATCTGCACGGTGACCTGCGGCTTGAGGGCGCGCAGATAGTCGATGAGGCCGCCCCAGTCCTCCTGGACCGGGGGTACGGTCGCATCCCTGGGGCGTAGCTCCACCAGGAACGGCGTCTCCAGAGCGGCCTGGCCAGCCGTCGGGGAGAGGTCCCAGCCTCCGCTGAAGGCCACCCCGAGCTGCTGGCCGATGCCTTCGGCCAGATCCTCCGCGACTGCCGGGTCGCTGCTCTCGGTGAGTGCCAGGACATCGAAGAACGGCGCCATGTTCCCGCTGGTCTGGCGGACCGTGATAACGCGGTACAGCAGCCGGACGCTGGCGTCGTCGACCAGGGAGAGCGTGCGCAGCACGCCGAGTTGGCGCGGCAGACTGCGGACCGCGCTCTCTCCGCTGTACTGACCGAGGCGTGCCGAGTAGAAGAGCGTGAACTCCTTCGGGGCGCTGCCATCGTCCGGTGCCGGAGCCGACGGCGTGATGCGCTGGTACCTGAGGCGGATCAGCGGACCGAGTTTTCGGCGCGCGCGGTTGACGGTGTCGATCAGTTCGCCGAGCCCGTCGACGGTAGGGTCCTCCAGCAGGGGATGCCAGTGCTCGTGGAGCTTGTTCAGGGCCGCATAGCGGAGTTCGGGTTCCGACTGCACCTGGGTGAGAACGAGATGCGTCTTCAGGGTGACGAAGTCCGGGGCGCCCAGCAGCTGCCGGCTTTTCTGCCCTCTCCGAAGCGTCTTGACCGCCGCGAGCAGGACCGGGTTCGCTTCGACGAGACTCTTCTCGGCGGCAGCCAGGAACCCCGTGTACCGGCCGTCGGCGTACTGGTCCAGGGACCACGTCAGCATCGGACGTGCCAGTGCGCCCGCCGTCCCGGAGGTGTCGGTGCCGTCGTCCTCGTAGAGCAAGGCGGCCCGCAGATGGATGCGGTTCTGCGGGGGCTTGGTCGAACTGGGCCGGGTGGCGAAGCCCGCGAAGTCGGCGGAGACGATGGCTTCGCCCGCGGGGAGGGGCTCGGTACCCAGCGCGCGGCTCACGAAGAGTCCGGCCACATCCGGTGCGAGAACGGCGCTGCCGCCGCGTTCGGCATGGTTCGCGAACACGGTGGCGAAGTTGCGCGGGAGCTTGAGGAAGTCATCGGTGGGCTTGGACAGCGCAGTGACCAGCACCACGTCCGGCGGTCTCTCCCCGCCATCGAAGTCCCGCCGGAGGTTGACGTAGTCCATGCAGATGGCGAGTCCCAGCTCGTAGGAGCGATCGCCTTTGGTAATTTTCACCCGTTTGGGGCCGTTGCCACGGACGATGTTCTCACCGTGTGCGGGGTCCTGCTTGGTGACCAGGGACAGTTCGTCCTGGCTCACGAAGACAGCGGCGTTGCACTCGACGGCATCCTCGGCCTCGGGGAAGCCGTGTTGCACGAGAGTGCTCGCATCCGCAGCGCGCAGATGCCCGATGCCGGCGTAGATACCCAGCCGGTTGCGGTACCCGACGAGCACGGGCACCAGTTCCGCGGGGACCGAGCACTCGGGGAAGACGACGAGGTCGACATGATGCGCCACGCAGAACTCGAGTATCTGCTTGATCTTGAGCTCGGTCGAACGCAGTCGTTCGCGCCGTGCGGCGTCCAGGGCGTCATCGGTCCTGGACTCGGCCTCTTCGCTGAGGTCGAGTCCCGCGAGGGCAATCTCCCCGTCCTTGTCGGCCGACCCGAGCGTAAGTCCGAGCAGCGGTTCGTCGGGCAGCCAATAATTACCCTGAAACCTGCGTACGTTGGGCACATAGGCCAACTGGACGGCGGCGAGACGCAGAACATGGTCGCTGGTACGGATCGCGGAAGACGGCTCGTCGGCCAATGGTGCCCCCTGCTGTTGCCCAACGGACGCGGAGCGCACGGCGCTTGCGTACATATCACGGTACTGCGTCCGGGCCACGCGAGCGCCTCCACGCCCTCGGTGTCTCGGAAACCGATGAGGTCAGCGCATGAGGACAGGACCCACCATGACTCAGGACCGTCGAAGGCTGCGGTCCCCGCCGCAGCGAAACACCCTGTCCGGGGCGCCCGAGGGCGGCCCGGACAGGGTGTTTCGCGGGTGCCGGTCGTCAGTTGTGGCTGTTCTGATTGCGACGCAGGTCAAGGGGTCAACTTGCCCCGTGGGCCGTACCGGGGCCGTCTTCGGTGCTCTCCGGGTCCCGGAACACCCGGTCGACGGCGGCCCGGGTGCGCGCCTCGCTGTTCGGCATCAGGTGGGTGTACGTCCGGAGCGTGAAGCTCGGGTCGTGGTGTCCGAGGTACTCGCTCAGGGCCTTGATACTCTCCCCCGCGTCCAGGAGCACGGAGGCGTAGAAGTGGCGGAGGGCGTGCATGCCGTTCTCGCGGCCGAGGGGTATGCCGGCAGAAATCAGCGCCGGACGCCATACGGACCGGTTGAACCGGAACCGGTGGAGAGACTGGTTCCGGGCGTTGACGAACAACAGCGAGGCCGTGACCGGTGGGCCGTCCGGGGTCACGAGCGTTGTTAACGCGGGTCGGACTTGATCGTGGCGAAGGCCCCCGTGTGTGGTGGAGGTGTCGAATCTTCACCGCACGGAGGCCTTCGTGTCCCACCGTAATGCCCGGCTGACCGTTCACGGCAGGCGCCTGCTCATCGAGCGTGTCCGCTCCGGCCGTCCCGTCGCCCATGTCGCCGCCGAGATGGGCATCTCCCGTCCCACAGCCCACAAGTGGATCCGGCGCTGGCGGTTCGAGGGCGAGAGCGGACTCATCGACCGTTCCAGCCGCCCCCGCAGGACACCGCACCGGACCGCAGCCGCCACCGAGGCGCACGTCTGCAGGCTGCGACAGGACCGCAAACTCGGCCCGGCACGCATCGGCCCCGTCCTGGGCCTGCCCACCTCCACCGTGCACCGCATCCTCACCCGGCACGGCCTGAACCGTCTGGCCTCCCTGGACCGGCCCACCGGCCAGGTCATCCGCCGCTACGAACGCGACCACCCCGGCGAACTGGTCCACGTGGACGTCAAGAAGCTCGGCCGGATCCCCGACGGCGGCGGCCACAAGGTGCTGGGCCGCCAGGCCGGCCGCGCCACCCGCAGCTCCATGGGCTTCGACTACGTCCACTCCGCCGTCGACGACCACAGCCGCCTGGCCTACAGCG
>NZ_JBFBJI010000048.1:0-11765 GCF_040702065.1 Streptomyces sp. NPDC086777
GCCAACCTCCGCCACCCCGTCCGCTTCGCCGACGCCATCACCACCCTCCTCACCACCGGCCACCACACCTACATCGAAACCAGCGCCCACCCCGTGCTGAACATGGCGGTGCGCGAGACGGTCGAGGGACGGCGGGGGGCGGCGACCGTCGTCGTGGGCACGCTGCGGCGTGGCGAGGGCGGTCCGGAGCGGTTCGCCGGGTCGCTCGCCGAGCTGTACGTGCGCGGCGGGGGCGTCGACTGGAGCGGACTGCTCGGCCGCTCCGCCGGGCTCGCTCCCGAGGAGGCCTCGGCGCTTCCCACGTACGCCTTCCAGCACCGCCCCTACTGGCTCCGGCAGTTCCAGCCCACGGGCCCGGTGCCCGACGTCCTGTCCGCATCGCACCAGGAGAGCGACATGTCCGCCGACGCATCCGACCAGGAGACCTTCCTCCGGCGTTTCGCCGCCCTGCCGGCCGAGGAGCGCCCCGGCGCCCTGCTCGCTCTGGTACGGGCCGAGACCGCCGCCGTGCTCGGGCACGCCGACGCCGACGCGATCGACGACGAGCAGGGCTTCTTCGACATCGGCTTCAACTCGCTGACGGCGGTCGAACTGCGCAACCGCCTGGCCGCCGAGACCGGCACGGAGCTGCCCGTGATGCTCCTGTTCGACCAGCCCACGCCGGGGATGCTCGCCGAGTACCTGCTCGACCAGGTGGCCGCACCGGACACCGAGTTCGCCTGAGCCCCGCCGCCCGGCACCCCCTTCCGCCCTGCGCCTTCCGCCCGGCGTCTTCCGCCCGGCACCTTCCGAGAGAACGGATCCGACGATGTTCGACCTCGACCACTACCTGGCCGCCCTCGGTCACACCGGCCCCCCGCCCGCGCCCACCCTGGAGACACTGCGGTCGCTGCACAAGCGCCACCTGATGACCGTGCCGTTCGACAACCACCTCAACGAGGCCCGGGGTACGGCCATCTGGGACGGCGTGGACATCGACGTCGACGCCGTCTACCGGGAGGTGGTCGTCGGCGGGCGCGGCGGGGTCTGCTACGAGCTCAACGGCCTCTTCCGCGCCCTGCTGACCCGCCTCGGCTACGAGGTGGTCGTGCTGTCCGCCGGGGTCCGGGGTCCGGACGGCTCGTACGGTCCGGACATGGAGCACCTGTTCAACGGCGTGCGGGTGGACGGCGAGTGGTACATCGCGGACGTCGGCTACTCCGGTCCGTCGCTGATCGAGCCGGTGCGGGTGTCCGCGGAGCCCCAGGAGCAGTACGGGACGAGCTTCCGGGTGCTGGAGGGCGACGACGGCTTCCGGTACCTGGAGCGCAGGCCGCGGGACGGCGAGTGGGGTGTCGTGCACCGGTTCCGGCTGCGGCCGCGCGCGTTCTCCGAGTGGCTCGACGCGGACCACCCGCAGCTCGACGAGTACGCCCGGATGCTCGCCGCGCACGTGACGTACATCCGCGGACGGGCCCTGGAGAACGGGCAGATGACGCTGACCGGCCGCCGTCTGCTGATCGTCGAGGACGGCCGCGAGCGGGTGCGGGTCCTGGTGAAGGCTGCCGACTACGAGGCGGCGCTCGACGACATCCTGCTGCGGACCCGGTCCGCGGCGGCCTGAAGGGAGAGTCGGACATGACGGCAACGGCGGCCGACTCCCGGTGGTGGCCCGACGACGTCGCGGACCTGCTGATCGTCGGCTACGGCCCGGTGGGCCAGGTGCTGGCCAACCTGATGGCACGGCGCGGGCGTCGGGTGATCGTCGTGGAGCGGCATCCGCGCCCGTACCCGATGCCGCGCGCGGTGGCCTTCGACGGCGAGGCCGCGCGGATCCTGGCCGCGGCCGGGGTCGCGGACCATCTCACGGCGGTCGGCGAACCCTCCGGCGACTACCTGTGGCGCAACGGCGCGGGCCAGGACCTGCTCTACATCGACGCGGCCGAGGTCAACGGGCGCAACGGCTGGCCGGAGTCCACCTCCATGTACCAGCCGGGCCTGGAGGACGCGCTGATCGCGTACGGCCGGGGGCTGCCGAACCTGACGGTGCTGCGCGGGTACGAGGCCGTGGAACTGTCGCGGCACGAGGACGGCGTCGAGTTGCGGGTCGCGCGCGGGGACGGCACCCGGCGGCTGCTGCGCGGCCGGTGGGCGGTCGGCTGCGACGGCGCGAACAGCCTGGTGCGCCGGGCGATCGGCACGGAGTTCGAGGACCTGGGCTTCCATCACGAGTGGCTGATCTGCGACCTGGCGTTGCACGACCGCCGTACGTTCGTGCCCAACAACCTGCAGATCTGCGATCCGGCGCGGCCGCGCACCCAGGTCTCGGCGGGCCCCGGCCACCGGCGCTGGGAGTTCATGCTGCTGCCCGGCGAGCGCAGGGAGGAGATGGACACCGCGGAGACGGCGTGGCGGCTGCTCGCCGGCTGCGGCATCACCCCGGACGACGGGATCATGGAACGGCACGCGGTCTACACCTTCCAGGCCGCGACCGCCCGCCGCTGGCGCGAGGGCCGGCTGCTGATCGCCGGTGACGCCGCCCATCTGATGCCGCCGTTCGCGGGGCAGGGCATGAGCTCGGGTTTCCGGGACGTCGCCAACCTCGCCTGGAAACTGGACCTGGTGCTCGGCGGGCGGGCCGGTGAGGAGCTGCTGGACTCCTACGCCGAGGAACGGCGGGCCCACGTGCAGCACGCCATCGGGATGTCGGTGAACCTCGGCAAGGTGATCTGCCAGACCGATCCCCGGGCCGCCGCGGACCGGGACGCGATGATGACCGCGGTCCGTGAGCGGCAGGTGGCGCGGCCGCAGCAGTCGCCGTTCCAGCCGCTGACCCGGGGGCTGGTGTGGCGGGACGGCAGCGGCCGCAGGCGGCCCGGCGCCGGCGACCAGGTGCCCCAGCCGCGCGTCGCCGCGGGCACCGCCGAGGGCCTGCTCGACGAGGTGGTGGGCCGCGGCTTCGTCCTCGTCTCCCTCGACGACCCGCACCGGCTGCTGGGCGCCGCGCGGTCGGCGTGGCTGGCGTCCTTCGGGGTCCGCCTGGTGCGGCTGCTGCCGGCCGGCACGGATCCGGCGACGGCCCCGGCGGACGCGGTCGTGGACGTCGAGGGCGGCTTCGGTGCGTACCTCGCGGGAGTGGGGGCCCGCTGTGTGCTGGTCCGGCCCGACACGTACGCGTTCGGGGCGGCGGACGGCGCCGAGACGGCGGGCGCGCTCGTCGACGCGCTGCGGGACGGTCTCCGGCCCGCGCTGAGCCCCGTGTGAGCAGACGCCCGGGCAGCAGTGTGAGCAGCCGTGTGCGGCACTGTACGGGGGATCCCGCACACCCCCTGCCACCTGCGCAATTACCGCGCGGTTGCCGGGCGGTGGCCCGGTGCGTGGCGTACTTGAGCCACGCGCGGGCGCGAGCGGCAGGTGCCCACCGCGCGCCGTGGGAGACCGAGCCACGACCCCGATGTGACGACGAAAGAAGTGAGTGATGACCCCCCCGACAGCACTGGGCCGTTCACGCGGCCTCGCGCTCAGCATCCTCTGCGCGATGCAGTTGATGATCATCCTTGACGGGACGATCGTCACCGTCGCCCTTCCGACCATCCAGAGCGGGCTCGGCTTCTCCCAGAGCGGCCTGTCCTGGGTGGTGAACTCCTACCTGATCGCCTTCGCCGGACTGCTGCTGCTGTCCGGCCGGCTCGGCGACCTGATCGGCACCAAGAAGGTGTTCCTCAGCGGCCTGACCGTCTTCACCCTGGCCTCCCTGCTGTGCGGTCTGGCGAACACCTCGGAGCTGCTCATCGCGGGCCGCTTCCTGCAGGGCGTGGGCGCCGCGCTGGCCTCCGCCGTGGTGCTCGGGATGATCGTCGGCCTGTACCCGGAGCCGGGTGACCAGGCCAAGGCGATGGGCATCTACAGCTTCGTCTCCGCGGGCGGCGCCTCGGTCGGCCTGATCGCGGGTGGTGTCATCACCGACGCGCTCGGCTGGCACTGGGTGTTCCTGATCAACCTGCCGATCGGGGTGGTCGCCCTGGTCCTCGGCCTGCGCGAGCTCGCCGCGCAGCCGGGTCTCGGCCTGGGCGCGGGCGCGGACGCGATCGGCGCGGTCCTGGTGACGGTCGGTCTGTCGCTGGGCGTCTTCACCATCTCGCAGATCTCCGAGGACCGGTTCAGCGGCGGCGAGCTGGCCCTGTACGGGGCGGTGGCGGTGGCGCTGCTCGGCGCGTTCGTCTGGCGGCAGGCCACGGCCCGGCGTCCGCTGCTCGAACTGCGGATCTTCCGCAGCCGGGAGATCGTCGGCGCCAACCTCGCGGTGGTCCTGGTGTTCGCGGCCGGGTTCGGCTTCCAGTTCCTCAACGCGCTGTACCTGCAGCGGGTGCTGGGATTCGACTCGATGCAGACCGGCCTGGCGTTCCTGCCCGCGCCGGTGGTGATCGGCACCATGTCGCTGTTCTTCACGGCGAAGCTCACCGGGCGCTTCGGCACCCGGCGGGTGCTGCTGACCGGTCTGCTGTTCCTCGGCGGCGGCCTGCTGCTGCTGAGCAGGGCGCCGGTCGACGGCAACTACTGGGTGGACGTGGCGCCCACCCTCGTCATCCAGGGCTTCGGCATGGGTCTGACGGTGCCGTCGGTCATCATGCGCGCGATGTCGGGCGCGGCCCCCGAGGACGCGGGTCTGGCCTCCGGCCTGAACAACACGGCGCAGCAGGCGGGCGCCGCGGTGGGTCTCGCGGTCCTCGCGACCCTCGCGACCGCGCGCAGCAACACCCTGCTCCACCAGGGCCGGGCGCAGGTGGAGGCGCTGCGTGACGGCTACAGCCTGGCGTTCGTGTTCGCCGCCGGCTTCGTGTTCCTGGCCTGGTGCGTGACCTTCTTCGTGCTCAGGGACGCCAAGGAGGCCCCCGCCGGGGCACCGGCCGCGGCCGACGCCGCGACGGCGAACGCCCCCATCTGACGTCACGTCAACTGGTCGGAGCGTGACCGGATCACCGGTCACGCTCCGACGCGTGTTCCACGCGGCCACCGGCTGCGAGGATCGGCCGAACTCTACGTATGCGAAAGAGGTTTCACCGTGGCGGACAGGATCCGAGTGGGAGTCGTCGGCGCACACGCCGAACGCGGCTGGGCCCGGGGCATCCACCTGCCGGCGCTGTCGGCGCTGGACGACTTCGAGATCGTCGCCGTCGCCGGCACCAGCAGCGGTTCCGCGCAGGCCGCGGCCGCGGTCTGGGGTGCCGGGCGGGCCTACGACGACGCCCACGCCCTGCTGGCCGACCCGGACGTCGAGCTGGTCACCGTCGCCGTGCAGCTACCGCGGCGCGACGGCCTGGTGGAGGCCGCGATCGAGGCGGGCAAGCACGTCTACTGCGAGTGGCCGCTGGCCCGGGACGCGGCGACGGCCGAGCGCTTCGAGGCGAAGGCACGGGCCGCCGGGGTGCGGCACGCGGTGGGGCTGCAGAGCAGGCACCACCCGGCCGTGCGGCTGCTGCGGGACCTGCTGGAGCAGGACCTGATCGGTGAGGTGCTGTCGGCGTCGCTGCTGTACTCGCTGAGCACCCCGGAGGTGTGGTCCACCCGGTACGCGGCGCTGTTCGACCGGACGCAGGGCGTCAACCACGTGGCGGTGGTGGGCGGGCACTCGCTGGACATGTTCCAGTACGCCGTCGGGGAGTTCGCGGAGGTCTCCGCGACGCTCAGCACCCGGATCGACCGGGTGACGATGGAGGAGACGGGAGAGCGCATCGAGGTCACGTCGCCGGACCAGATCGTGGCCGGCGGCCTGCTCCGCTCGGGGGCGGCGGCGTCGGCGCACTTCATGACGGGCGGCCCGCGCGGGGACGGCTTCCGCATCGAGGTGCACGGCCGGGCCGGCCGGCTGGTCCTGGTCTCCTCGGACGACTCGCTGGTCGGCCCGCGGTTCACGCTGACCCACGCCACGGCGAACGGCACGCCGGCGGTGGAGGTGCCGGTGCCGGACGCCTACCGGCCGCTGCTGCCCGGGCCGCCCTCGCCGGTGAGCAACGTGGCCCAGGTCTACCGCGACCTCGCCGGGGCGATCCGCACGGGCGGCACGTCCGGCCCCGACTTCGGTACCGCGGTCCGCACCCACCGTCTGCTGGACGCGATCAAGTCGACGGCGGAGCACGGCAACCGGGAGACCCTCGCCCCCTGACCCGCCGGGCACGGCAGGGGCCGCCTCCCCGTGGGAGGCGGCCCCTGCCGTGCGTTCCCGGCTCCGGGTCCGAGCCGGTCAGGCGGCCGGCGCGGCCGCCTTGCGGCGGGCCTGGCGGGCGCGGTGCCGGGCGCCGGCCCCGCGTTCGACCAGCCACCACTCGGCGATCAGCAGGGGGAGGATCCAGCCCGGCCACGAGGCGAGGCCGGCCCGTTCCTGCCCCCAGGCGATGAGCTCGGGCACGCTCTGGGTGACGGGCGG
This sequence comes from Streptomyces sp. NPDC086777, assembly GCF_040702065.1. Taxonomy (NCBI): domain Bacteria; kingdom Bacillati; phylum Actinomycetota; class Actinomycetes; order Kitasatosporales; family Streptomycetaceae; genus Streptomyces; species Streptomyces sp. NPDC086777. The sequence goes on from NZ_JBFBJI010000048.1 coordinate 6,404, forward strand.
CGGCAGGATCGTGTGGTCGTAGACCACCCCGAGGACGCGGCTGACGACGATCGACATGGTGAGCGCGAAGCTGCGCACCATCCAGCGGCGGTGGTCGGCGATGCGGCCCTGCCGGGCCATGCGCAGCCCCGCCACGGCCGTGGCCATCCACAGCACCGACGTGGTCATCGTGCTGAGCTGCATGGACAGTCCCGAGGGGCTGGCATAGGCCACCGCCAGCCCCGCCAGACCGCCCGGCAGCACGCCCGCCGCCACGTACAGCCGGCCGCTGACCCGGTGCACCTTGGGGTAGTGCTGCCGCAGGGCCGGCCACACCTGCAGGCAGCAGGTCACGATGGCGACCGTGCCGCACAGCACATGCACCACCAGCACGGGGTAGTGCCAGGAGTACTGCGGGTTCGGCGGGATCTTGGACTCCGCCGGGTCGAAGGTGAGGTAGCGGGGGATGTCCATGGCCAGGAACACCGCCACCACCAGGGCCAGCGGGCCCACCCAGGGCCGCCGCCACCAGCGCGGCCGTGCCTCCCGGTCGCCGGCCGTGCGGCGCGGGTCCGGCGGGCCGTCCGGGGACCGCTCCGTCTGCGTCGTCGTGATCGTCACGCCGTTCTCCTGTCCGCCCCGGGGTCCGCGCCGGACCCGGGTCAGTCGGTGGCAGCCAGGTTCTGGCCGGTTGCCTGGTCGGTGATGTGGATGGCCCGGTAGGGGCAGTAGTCCGCGGCGTCGAGGACGTCCTCGTCGGGCTCGACGACGGACACGACGGGCTCCGCCTTGCCGGCGACGAGCCGGAAGTGGTCCGGCAGCGTGCCGTTGCACAGCCCGGAACCCATGCAGGCGCGGCGGTCGACTTCGATGTGCCAGGTCACCGCGGTCACCACCGCACGGGCAGCGCGGCGACCCCGCGTACCACGTGGTCGCGCTTCCACGGCACCTCGTCGGCGGGCGCGGCCAGCTCCAGGGAGGGCAGCCGGCGCAGCAGCGTGCCGAGGGCGACCTGGAGCTCCAGCCGGGCCAGCGGGGCGCCCAGGCAGTGGTGGATGCCGTGGCCGAAGGCGATGTGCGGGTTGTGCTCACGGGCCAGGTCGAGTTCCTCGGGGCGGTCGAAGACCCGGGGGTCGCGGTTGGCGACGGCGGGGAAGACCATGACGGCCTCACCGGCCCGGACCAGCTGCCCGCCCAGCTCGATGTCCGCCACCGCGATCCGGGTGTTCTCGGAGTAGGGGCTGAGCGGGGTGACCCGCAGCAGCTCCTCGATGGCCGTGGGCAGCAACTCCGGCTCGGCGACCAGGCGTTCCCACTCCTCGTGTCGGCTGAGCAGGATGTACAGGTGGTTGGCGAGCTGGTTGGCGGTGGTGTGGTGGCCGGTGGCGAGGAGCGCGATCGACATGGTGATCAGCTCTTCCTCGCTGAGCCGGTCCTCCTCGTCGCGGGCGGCGACCAGCGCGGACAGCAGGTCGTCGCCGGGTTCGGCGCGCCGCTTCGCGATGAGCGAGGACATGTACTCGGGCAGCTTCTCGAAGCGTGCCTCGTTCATCTCCTCCAGCGTGTGCTCGTTGCCGATGGTCAGCCAGGTGTCGATCCAGCCGCGGAACTTGTAGTGGTCCTCCAGCGGCACGGCGAGCATCTCGCAGATCACGGTGATCGGGAGCATCCACGCGTACTGGGCCGCCAGGTCGCCGGTGCGGTCCTCGGAGGCGAGCATCCGGTCGAGGAGTTCGTCGGCGATCTGCTGGGCACGGGGGCGGATCTGCTCCACGCGGCGCACGGTGAACGCCTTGGCGACCAGCTTGCGCAGCCGGGAGTGCTCCGGGTCGTCCATCGAGACGATGTTCAGTTCCTCGTACGCCTTGCGGACGCGCGGCACGTCCTTGCCGACCGTGGCGTTGCGGCTGAAGCGGGGGTCGGCGAGGACCGTCTTGATGTCGGCGTGCCGGGTGGCGAGCCAGGCTTCGCCGCCGTACTGCATGTCGACGCGGGTGAGGGCCTGCTCGGCGCGCACCTCCGCGTACTTCGGGTGCAGGTCGGTGGCCACGGGCTCGGCGAAGGGGTAGGCCATCACCTGGTGCATGGGGCACCCGGGCGGCGGCACGGCCGCGTCGCCGGGCTGCGGGCCGGCCTGGTCGGGCTGCGGGCTGGCGTGGTCGGTGACCGTCATCGGGAGGTCGCCCTTTCTCTGGCGCGGTGGGTGATGGGTCGTCAGTTGCCGATGGCGCGGGGGAAGTCGAACAGGCGGTGCGGGTCGTAGGCCGTCTTCAGGGCGCACAGGCGCGCGTAGTTGCGGCCGTAGTAGGCGTCCTGCCAGTCGTCGAGGTAGAGGTCGGGGAAGTTGATGTAGGACTGTCCGTCGGACAGCGGGTCGATGACGTCGAAGCCCTTGGTGGCCCAGGCCACCGCCGCCCCCGCCTCGTCGGTGCCCGGCGTCGCGGTGCCCAGGGCCACGCCGTAGCCGACGTGGAACAGCGCGTCGCGGTGCACGAAGGCGGTGGCGTCCGGGGCGAGGTCGGCGACGGCTCCGCCGAGGCCCATGAAGCTGAGGTAGCGGGTCTGCCCGGAGCGCGGGTCGGCCTCGAACGCGGCGAGCGCGGCGGCGGTGTCGGCGGACCCGAGCGGCTCGCGCACCACGCGGGCCCGCATCCGCTGCCACTCGGTGCGCGGGTGGGAGCCGCCGTCGGCGAGCCCGTACACGTACTGCATGCCCTCGTCGAAGGGCAGGTCCAGGACCCGGCTGCTGGCGGGCCGCGCGCCGGCCGCCGAGGCGAGGTCGGCGAGGTCGGCGTCGGCCTCCGCCCGGGTGCTGTAGTAGGCGCCCTGCTGGAGGACGATCGGCGGGTTGCCGGAGCCGGCGTCGGGCTGGATGACGATGACCTGGCCGCTGGAGTGGCGGGGGGTGCGGGTGTACCAGTCCTGCCAGGCGGTGAGGAACGGCTCGGCGTCCGCCCAGTCCCATATCTGCTCGTAGTACACCATGCGCGGCGCGGAGATCGGCCGCAGCTCGAAGTCGACGACGACACCGAAGTTGCCGCCGCCGCTGCCGCGCAGTGCCCAGAACAGGTCGGGGTTGCTGACCTCGCTCGCGGTCACCAGCCGGCCGTCGGCCAGCACCACCTGGGCGGAGACCAGCCGGTCGGATCCGATGCCGAAGCCGCGGCTCTGGTAGCCGACCCCGCCTCCGGAGACGTACCCCCCGACGGCGACGTCGTGGCAGGTGCCGGTCACCAGCTGCTGGCCGTGCGGCTTCAGCGCGTTCAGCGCCTCGATGCTCACGGTGCCGGGACCGACGTGCACGGTGGGCGAGCCCGCGCCGGTCACGTGGTTCATACGGCGGACGTCGAGGATCATGCCCTCGCCGGAGGACCAGCCCAGGAAGTTGTGGCCGCCGCTGCGCACCCGGGGCCTGACGCCGTTGTCGGCCGCGAAGCGGATCGCGGTCCGGACGTCCGTGGCGCTCTCCGCGTACACGACGGCCTGCGGGGTGAGGCTGTCGAACTCGCCGATGGCCAGCTGCCTGGCGGTGTCGTAGGACGCGTCGCCGGGCAGGACGACATCGCCGCCGACGGCCTCCCGGAGGCTCTTCCAGTCGGGGGTCCCCGTGCTGCGGACGACGGCCGACGCCGACGTGGTGGCCGCCGACATCGCCGCGGCCGAGACGGCCATGGCCCCGCCGGCGCGCAGCAGATTCCTTCGATCCATCATGATCCCTCCGTTGCCGTGAACACGCGAGAACGCTAGGGCCGGCGGGCCCCGCGTGAATTCCCCTACCTCCCCCCTGAATTCCCCTGCGGAAATCAGACGGGGGAATATACGGGTGCCGGTCCGCCGCCCTTTCCCCCTACGCTCCTGAGGTCTTCGGATCCGAGTCGGTCAACCATCCAGGGAGAAACGGGAGTCTGTCGTGACCGCAACCATTCCGGAAGTGGATTCCGGCGCATCAAGAGCGCGGCGGAAATCGCTGCCGTCCCTGACGGGTATGCGGTTCTTCGCCGCTCTCCTCGTCTTCTTCATCCACTCCCTGCAGCCGATCGGGCCGGTCGACCCCACGGGGCCGGTGAACCCGTTCGCCGACCAGGACATCGCCAAGGGCCTGCTGAAGTTCTTCGGCCCGGCCGGTTACCTGGGCGTCTCCTTTTTCTTCCTGCTGAGCGGATTCGTCATCACCTGGTCGGCGCGGCCCGGTGAAAAGCTCACCGCGTACTGGCGACGCCGGCTCGCGAAGGTATTTCCCAATCACCTGGTGATGTGGGCGGCGGCCATGCTGCTCTTCGCGTCCGCGTACACTCCGGTGAGCACCTGGCTGCCGAACCTGTTCCTGGTGAACTCCTGGATAGACAAATTCACCGTGCAGATGAGCGTGAACGCGCCGTCCTGGTCGCTGTGCTCGGAATTGCTGTTCTACCTGTCGTTCCCGCTGCTGCTGCTCCTGGTGCGGCGCATCAGGGTGGAGCACCTGTGGTGGTGGGCGGCCGGTACCGCGGCGGCCCCGGTCGGGGTCGGCCTGGTGACGAAGTTCCTGCTGCCCGACACCCCGCGGCTGCCGGTGATCCCGCTCTCCCCGACCCAGAACTGGTTCAACTACACCTTCCCGCCCATGCGGATGTTCGAGTTCGTCCTCGGGATGCTGCTGGCCCGGCTGGTCATCGCCGGCCGCTGGCCGCGCATCCCGGCCGGCTGGGTGGTCGCCCTGCTGGTGGCCGGCTACGCCGCCGCGATGTACGTGCCGGCGCCGTTCAACTTCGTCGCCACCACGATCGTCCCGTTCGGCGTCGCCATCGCCTCGGTGGCCCGCGCCGACGCCCACGGGGTGCGCACCCACCTGGACGGCCGGGTTCTGGTGTGGCTCGGCAACGTGTCCTTCGGCTTCTACCTGAGTCAGGGTGTGGTCATCTTCTGGGGCCGTCAGGAGGTCCTGGGCAACGGCACATTCAGCACCCCCGTCGCCGTCCTGGTGATGGCCGGCATGTTCGCGGCCACCCTGCTCGCCGGCTGGCTGCTGTACACCTGCGTGGAGACCCCGGCGATGCGGTACCTGAGCATCTCCCGGGCCGACCGGGCGGCGCGGGCGGCACGGAACTCCCGCACCGTCGCCGGGACCGAGGCCGAGGCCGTCGCCGAGGCCGAGGCCGAGCCGGCGGCCCGGGACGGTGGGGCGGCACAGCCCGCGGCGGCCGTCGGGCCCGATTCCGTGCGCTCCGCCTGAAGACCCCCTCCGTATCCGGTCCATCCCCCGTCCCGGTACGGAGGGCCCGCCCAGCGGCGGGGGGGGGGGGGCGCCCCGCCCCCCCCCCCCGCCCCCCCCGCGCCCCCGCGCGCCGCCCCGCGCGCCCCACGCACCGACCGCCCCCACGCCCCAGACCCGCACGAAGGGGTG
>NZ_JBFBJI010000048.1:11775-64673 GCF_040702065.1 Streptomyces sp. NPDC086777
TCTCGCGTTCTCACGCGGCGGCCGCTCCGGGGGGGCCCCCCGGGGGGGGGGGGCGCCCCGGCCCGCCCCCCCCGCCCGGCGTCCCCGCAGGGCCGCCGCGCGCTGCTCATCCGCGCATCAGCTCGGCGACCAGGAAGGCCAGTTCCACGGACTGCTCGGGGTTGAGCCGGGGGTCGCACAACGTCTCGTAGCGGGCCGCGAGGGCGGTGTCGTCGAGTGCGGCGGCACCGCCGAGGCACTCGGTGACCTGGTCGCCGGTCAGCTCCACGTGCAGTCCGCCCGGATGGGTGCCCAGCGCCCGGTGCACCTCGAAGAAGCCGCGCACCTCGTCGAGGATGTCGTCGAAGTGCCGGGACTTGTAGCCGCTCTCGGTCTCCTGGGTGTTGCCGTGCATCGGATCGCACTGCCACACCACGCGGTGCCCGAGCGCGGTCACCTTCTCCACGATCGCCGGCAGCACCTCGCGGACCCGGCCCCGGCCCATCCGGGAGATGAACGTGAGCCGGCCGGGCACCCGGTCGGGGTCCAGCCGCCGGACGTACTCGACGGCCTCCTCGGGGCTGGTCCCCGGGCCGATCTTCAGGCCGATCGGGTTGTCCAGCTGCGCGGCGAGGGCGATGTGCGCGCCGTCCAGGTCGCGGGTGCGCTCACCGATCCACAGGAAGTGCCCGGACAGGCCGTACAGCCCGGTACGGCCGGTGTCCTCGTCGACGGCACCGCGCAGCAGGCCCCGCTCGTAGTCGAGGAGCAGCGCCTCGTGCGCGGCGTACACCTCGGTGGTGTGCAGGGCCCGGTGGTCGGCACCGCAGGCCTTCATGAAGCGCAGCCCGCTGTCGATCTCGGCGGCGAGGGCGTGCAGCCCCTGACCGGCCGGTGAGGCCCGGACGAAGTCGAGGTTCCAGCCCTGCACCCGGTCCAGGTCGGCCAGGCCGGAGTCGGTCATCGCCCGCACGTGGTTGAGGGCGGCGGCGGAGTGGGCGTACGCCTCGACCATGCGTTCCGGGTCGGCGACGCGGGCGGCCGGACTGGGGTCGGCGCAGTTGACGATGTCCCCGCGGTACACCGGCAGGTTCAGCTCGTCGGAGGGCTTCGACCGGGGCTTGGCGTACTGCCCGGCGATCCTCGCGACCTTCACCACGGGCAGGCTCGCCCCGTACGTCAGGACGACGGCCATCTGCAGCAGCGTGCGGATGTTCGCGCGGACGTGCTCCCCGGTGTTGCCCTCGAACGTCTCCGCGCAGTCCCCGCCGTGCAGCAGGAACGCCCGTCCGTGGGCGACTTCGGCGAGCCGCCGGCGCAGCCGGTCGACCTCGCCGGGCAGGACGAGCGAGGGCAGCCGCTCCAGGCGGGCGCGCACCTCGGTGACCCGGGCCGGGTCCGGGTACTCCGGCTGCTGGGCCGCGGGTCGGGCGAGCGCGTCGGCCACCCGTTCGGCCACTGCGGAAGGCAGGGCGGCGCTGCGCGCCGCGGCGGTGGTCTGGATGAGTGGAGGCATGCCCAGGACAGTAGGCAGGCGGCCCGCGCACCCAGGCCACTGGACGGTAACCGGGTACCCATCTGCGCACCCCCGCGCAGGTCAGCCCAGCCCGAAGAACTCCCGGTACAGCGCGATCTGTTCGGCCAGCATCGGCTCGCCGTGATGGACCGCGAGCCCCGAGTCCTCCGCCGCCCGCAGCAGGGCCGTGCGCCGCGGCGACATGATGATGTCGGCCACCACCGTGCCGGGGCGCAGCGCCGCCGGGCGGAAGGGCAGCGGGTCGCCGGGACGCAGGCCCGCCGGGGTGGCGTTGACGGCGAGGTCCGCGTCCACGTGCCCGGGGGCGGCGGCGAGCCGGCCCGGGAAGTGCGGGGTGAGCCGGGCCGCCAGCGCGGCCGCGCGGTCCGCGTCCGCGTCCCACACGGTGACGTGCGCGCCCGCCTGCAGCAGCGCGACCGTCATCGCCGAGCCGGCGCCGCCCGCACCGGCCAGGCACACCGTCGCGCCCCGCGGTTCGTGTCCGGCCGCGCGCAGGCCCCGTACGAAGCCCTCCCCGTCGAAGTTGGCGCCCTCCCAGCCGCCGCCCGGCAGCCGGCGCAGCGCGTTGACCGAGCCGCTCAGCGCGGCGGCCTCGGTCACCCGGTCCGCGAGTGCCCGGCAGCCCGTCTTGTGCGGCACGGTGACCAGCAGCCCGTCGAGATTGCGGACGGCCGTGAGCCCCCGTACGGCAGCGGCGAGTCCGGCCGGCGCCACCTCGACCGGCACCAGCACGGCGTCCAGGCCGAGGCCCGCGAACAGCGGGTTGAGCAGCGCGGGTGCCCGTACCTGGGCCACCGGGTCGCCGAGCACCGCGTACAGACGGGTGGTGCCCTTGATGTTCACGGCGCTGTTCACGGCGCTGTTCACGGTGTCCACGTCCTGACCGCCTTCCGCACGGGGTCTTCCGGGCCGGGGGACACGGCGACGATACGGCGCCTCACGCCCCGGGCCGGCCCCCTGACGTCCCCCTCAAAATCGGCGGAACGCCCCGGCCCGGCGGGCGTCGGCACCGGGTATCGCGCGGTCGATGATCCGGCCAAGGATCAGCAAACGAAAACAGAGAGTGACGTTTCCGCCGCGTACAGTGATGAGCACCATCAGCGTCAGCACCTGAGGAAGCGTCATGGCCTCCAACCCCACGGCCCTTCCGACGGCCACCGCCGTCGGCGCGCCGGCCGTCGCCCTCGTACCGGCGGCCGTCGTCCCCGACTCGGCGAGCGCGGCCCTCGACGAACTGCTCCAGGGCAACCGGCGGTACGCCACCGGCCGCGTCCGCCGCGGCCGGGCCGCCGCACCGCACCCGTTCGCGGTGGTGCTCGGCTGCGTGGACTCCGGGGCCGCCCCGGAACTGGTCTTCGACCAGGGCCTCGGCGACCTGCTGACCATGAGGACGGCCGGCCAGGTGCTGGACGAGGCGGTGCTCGGTTCCCTCCAGTACGGCGTGCAGGAACTGCGCGTCCCGCTGGTCGTGGTCCTCGGCCACGAGGGCTGCGGGGCCGTGGCCGCCACCCTGGCCCGGCTGCGCAGCGGCGCGCCCGTCCCCGGCCATCTGGAACTCCTCGTCGACGAGATCGCACCGGCCGCCCGCCGCACCAGGGCGCTCCCCGGCGACTGGGCCGAGCACACCATGCGGGCGCAGACGATGTGGGCGCGGGACGCGATCCGGGCGGATCCCGGGTTCGCGGGGGCGTCGGTGGTCGCGGCCCGGCTCGACTCCGGCAGCGGGCTGGTGTCGCTGCTGCCCTGAGGGCGGTCCCCCCGCCGGATGCGGGGGATTTCCCCAGTGCGGCGGCCTTTCCCGGCCCCTACGGTGGACGCCATGACGGATGTTCACGACACCGAGCTGAAGAAGGACCTCGCCGCCACCCTGCACGCCCGCAGGGACCTGGGGCCGGAGTACGAGTCGGAGCTGGTCGACTCCTTCCTGGAGAAGATCGACCGGCGGATCGACACCGCGGTCGAGCGCGGGCTGCGCCGCGGTCTGGCCGAGCAGCAGATGCAGGCCGCCCGGGGAGCGGGCCGGACCAGGGGCACCGACTCCTGGGGCGAGCGCTTCGGCTTCGGGATCGTGTCGCTGGTGCTGGCGATCCCGCTCTCGGCGATCAGCGGCGCGTTCGGCGGCATGACGGGCGTGATCGTCACCTGGATCGGCATCGTCGGCGTCAACGCGACCCAGGCCGTCCGTCTCCACCCCGGCCTGTTCCAGCGAACCGACCGCGGCCGGGAGGACTGACCGGCGGCGCACCCCCGTCCGCTTCACACCTGCCGGGTCGGCTGGACGACGACCTGCCGCAGGTTGACGTTACGGGGACGGCTCACCACGTAGCCGACCAGGTCGGCGAGGTCCTCGGCGGCCAGCGCGCCCATCCCGTCGAACATGCCCGCCACCTGCTCGCGCAGCTCATCGCCGTCGATGTGGGTGCCCAGCTCGGTGTCCGTCAGGCCGGGTTCGACGTTGGTGACCCGCACGTCACGCGGCCCGAACTCGGCACGCAGGGACTGCGACAGGAAGGTGACGGCGGCCTTGGTGGCGCCGTACACCGCGAAGGTGGGGAAGACGACGTGCGCGCCGATGGACGACACGTTGACGAGGTCGGCGGTACGGCCCTCGGCCGCGGCCGCCACCAGGTCCCCGGTGAAGGCCCGCAGCACCCGCAGCACACCGGTCACGTTGGTGTCGAGCATGCGCTGCCACTCGTCGATACGGCCGTCGTCGACGGGGTTGGGCAGCATGACGCCGGCGTTGTTGACGACGAGGTCGACGCGCCCGAAGGCCGCGTGCACGGCGTCGGCCGCCGCCTGCACGGAGGCGTCGCCGGTGACGTCGGCGACCACGGCGAGGGCCTGCCCGCCGTTCGCCCGGATCTTCGCCACGACCGTCTCCAGCCGGTCCGCCCGCCGGGCGAGCAGCGCCACCCGGGCGCCCGACTCGGCGAGCCGCAGGGCGACGGCCGCCCCGATCCCGCTGGCGGCGCCGGTGACGACGGCGGTACGGCCGGACAGGTTGTCGTACGACATGAGGTACTCCCTGGTGAAGTGCCGCCGGGACCGCCCCGGTGGCGTGTCTCCACACTCGCCGGAGCCGGGCGGCCTACCCAGGGCTGAGCTTTTCCTGGGTCTGGCAGAACCAGGTTGGAAGGGCGCGACTCCCCTACGATCGAACCCATGGACGGGGAACTCGGAGACTTCCTGCGCTCGCGTCGCGCCCGCATCCAGCCCGAGGAGGTGGGGCTGCCCTCGCACGGGCGGCGCCGCGTACCGGGCCTGCGCCGCGAGGAGGTGGCACAGCTGGCAGGGGTGAGCGTCGACTACTACATCCGTCTCGAACAGGGCAGAGGTCCTGCGGGTCCCTCCCGGACGAGGTCCGGGGGAGTCTCGGACGCGGTGCTCGACGCGATCGCCCGTGTCCTGCGCCTGGACGAGACCGAGCACGCCTATCTGCTGACGGTGGCCCGCCCGCAGAAGAGGGCGAACACCGCGCGCCCGGCCCGCCCCCGCATCCGCCCCGGCGTGCAACTGCTGCTGGACGGCATGGAGCGGACACCCGCGTTCGTACTGGGCCGCCGGATGGACGTCCTCGCCTGGAACGCGCTCGGCGACGCGGTGAACGGGTTCAGCACCCTGGCGCCGGCCGAGCGGAACATCCCGCGCCAGGTCTTCCTTGACCCGGCGGCCGCGGGCTTCTACCCGGACTGGGCCGCCGTCGCCGCCCAGACCGTCGCCAACCTGCGCATCGACGCGGGCCGCCACCCCGACGACCCCGGCATGGCCGCGCTGGTCGGCGAACTCTCCGTGAAGAGCGAGGACTTCCGCCGGCTCTGGGCGGACCACGAGGTCAAGGAGTGCGCGTACGGCACGAAGCGCATCCAGCACCCGGTGGCGGGCCTGCTGACCCTCCCCTACGAGACCCTCACCGTCCCCACCGACCCGGACCAGACGATCGTGGCGTACACCCCGGAGCCGGGCTCGGAGACGGCCGAACGGCTGGCGCTGCTGGGAAGTTGGGCGACGACGGCGCAAGCCGGGACGGCGGGCCGGGAAAAGTAATGCGCGGGGACCGCCGCACCCCCTGAAAGGGGGGCGGGACGACGGCGGTCCCCGCGAGGGACATGGACCGGGTCAGGGCCGGGTCTCACGTCCGGGCGTCCATGGAGGTCCGGGAGCCGCTCCGGAGGTCCTTGGACGTTCGGTGCCGGCCGGGGCGGGGAGCCGCTCCCGCCCTGCCGACACCCACTAATCTGCCGGACCCGTGTTAAGCGTGTGCTGCGCGCACGTGACGCGCTCGTACCACTTCCGCGAAGTCCACCATGTGGAGGGGAAACAGCAAGTTCCGCGGCGTCACGGGCCGTTCACCGGACGTTCGCTACTGCTTGCCGCCCTTGGCCAGAAAGGCCAGCAGGTCCTGGCGGCTGATCACGCCGGTGGGCTTGCCCTCGACGAGGACGATCGCGGCGTCGGCCGCGCCCAGCACCGTCATCAGGTCCCCGACCGGTTCGCCGGAGCCGACCTGGGGCAGCGGGGCGCACATGTGCTTCTCCAGCGGGTCCTCCAGGGAGGCGCGCTTGCTGAACAGGGCGTCGAGCAGCTCGCGTTCGACGACCGAGCCGACGACCTCGGCGGCCATCACGTCCGGGTGGCCGGCGCCCGGCTTGACGACGGGCATCTGCGAGACGCCGTACTCGCGCAGCACCTCGATGGCCTGCCCGACCGTCTCGTCCGGGTGCATGTGGACGAGGGAGGGGATGGTGGCTCCGGCCTTGTCGCTGAGCACGTCGCCGACGCGGGCGCTGGGGCCCTCGTCCTCCAGGAAGCCGTAGTCGGCCATCCACTCGTCGTTGAAGATCTTGCTGAGGTAGCCGCGGCCGCTGTCCGGCAGCAGGACGACCACGACGTCGTCCGGGCCGAGCCGCTCGGCCACCCGCAGCGCGGCCACGACGGCCATGCCGCAGGAGCCGCCGACGAGCAGGCCCTCCTCCTTGGCCAGCCGCCGGGTCATCTGGAAGGAGTCCTTGTCGGACACGGCGACGATCTCGTCGGCGACGGTCCGGTCGTAGGCGGTCGGCCAGAAGTCCTCGCCGACGCCCTCGACGAGGTAGGGCCGCCCGGACCCGCCGGAGTACACGGAGCCCTCGGGGTCGGCGCCGACGACCTGCACCCGGCCGTCACTGGCGTCCTTCAGGTACCGCCCGGTGCCGGAGATGGTGCCGCCGGTCCCGACGCCCGCCACGAAATGGGTGATCTTCCCCTCCGTCTGCTCCCACAGCTCGGGGCCGGTCGAGTGATAGTGCGAAAGGGGGTTGTTGGGGTTGGAGTACTGGTCCGGCTTCCACGCGCCGGGCGTCTCGCGGACCAACCGGTCGGAGACGTTGTAGTACGAGTCCGGATGCTCCGGGTCGACGGCGGTGGGGCAGACCACGACCTCGGCGCCGTACGCCCGCAGCACGTTGATCTTGTCGGTGCTCACCTTGTCGGGGCACACGAAGATGCACTTGTACCCCTTCTGCTGGGCCACGATCGCGAGCCCCACCCCGGTGTTCCCGCTGGTCGGCTCGACGATGGTCCCGCCGGGCTGCAGCTCCCCGCTCTTCTCCGCGGCCTCGATCATCCGCAGCGCGATGCGGTCCTTCACGGAACCGCCCGGGTTGAAGTACTCGACCTTGGCGAGCACGGTGGCCTGGATGCCCTGGGTGACGCTGTTGAGTCTCACCAGCGGGGTGTTGCCGACGAGGCTGATCATCGAGTCGTGGAATCGCACCGTTGTCTCCGGTTGCTTGCAAAAGGTGTGGTCCTGTTTGTGCCGCCAGCCTAAGGCCCCGCTCCGGAGGTTCACTCCCCGTTGAGATTGACGCACGGGCTGTACGGGGCAAGGAGTGGATGAGCGGCAACGAGGAGGTGGCGGCGACGCATGACGAACATGTCGAGGGCGCGGGTGGCCCGGCGGATCGCGGCCGGGGCGGCGTACGGCGGTGGCGGGGTCGGGCTGGTCGGCGCCGCCGCGGTGGGCCTGGTGCTGGCCGAGGTGCGGATGGCCAGGACGGCGGTGCACAACGGCAACAGCGGCGGCCGGGTACCGGTGGCGGACGGGCGTTACGAGTGGGGGTCCCCCCACCCGAGCGACGCCGAGGGCGGGGGAGGGCACGGCGCCTCCGGTGAGCCGCCCATCCGGCTGACCATGCTCGGCGACTCCACGGCCGCCGGGCAGGGCGTGCACCGGGCGGCCCAGACGCCGGGCGCGCTGCTGGCGTCCGGCCTGGCCGCGGTCGCGGAACGCCCGGTGCAGCTGAGCAACGTGGCGCTGCCCGGGGCCCAGTCCGACGACCTGGACCGCCAGGTCGCCCTGGTGCTGGGCACGGCCTCGCCCGTCCCCGACGTCTGCGTGATCATGATCGGCGCCAACGACGTCACCCGCCGCATGCCGCCGACCCGCTCGGTCCGCCACCTCTCGGCGGCCGTCCGCCGGCTGCGCACGGCGGGCGCCGAGGTGGTGGTCGGCACCTGTCCCGACCTGGGCACGATCGAGCCGGTGCGGCAGCCGCTGCGCTGGCTGGCCCGGCGGGCGTCCCGGCAGCTGGCGGCGGCCCAGACCATCGGGACGGTGGAGCAGGGCGGCCGCACGGTGTCGCTGGGCGACCTGCTCGGCCCCGAGTTCGCGGCCAACCCGCGCGAGCTGTTCGGCCCCGACAACTTCCACCCCTCGGCGGAGGGGTACGCCACCGCGGCGATGGCGGTGCTGCCGACGGTCTGCGCGGCCCTGGGCCTGTGGCCGGCGGAGGAGGAGCGCCCCGACGTCAGCCGCCGCGAGGGTTTCCTGCCGGTCGCCCGCGCCGCGGCGGAGGCCGCCGCCGAGGCCGGCACGGAGGTCACGGCGGCGATGCCGACGGGGCCGCGTGGACCGTGGGCCCTGCTGAAACGCCGCCGGCGCCAGCCGATGGAGCCACTCCCGTCCGACCAGGCCTCCGAGGAGGCGAGGTCGAGGGCGGGTACGACCGAGTAGGGGTCCGGTGCCGGTGCGGGCGGGGTTGGAGCTCGACCCCGATGTCGAGGCGCGGGTGCTTTCGGCGGGGGAGCCGAGTCGTGATCAGTCTGCGGGCGGGTGGGGGCTGGTCGCGCAGTTCCCCGCGCCCCTACGGTGCGCTTCGGACGCGACCGGGAGGAACTGCGCGATCAGCCCCCACCGGCCCGCGCCCGACAACGCACCCCCCATCGCCCAAGCAAGCGCTTAGAAAGTGCGGCCAGTGTCACACCCCGACACCGGTGACCGATGACATACGTACAGGTAACTTCCGAAGCGGCCCTGCCGACCCCCTCATTGGAGCCGTGATGCCCGAAGCCGTCATCGTCTCGACCGCCCGTTCCCCGATCGGCCGTGCCGTCAAGGGCTCCCTGAAGGACCTGCGCCCCGACGACCTCACCGCGACGATCATCCAGGCCGCTCTCGCCAAGGTCCCCGAGCTGGACCCGCGGGACATCGACGACCTGATGCTCGGCTGCGGCCTCCCCGGCGGCGAGCAGGGCTACAACCTCGGCCGGATCGTCGCCGTGCAGATGGGCATGGACTTCCTGCCCGGCACCACGATCACCCGCTACTGCTCCTCGTCCCTGCAGACCAGCCGCATGGCCCTGCACGCCATCAAGGCCGGCGAGGGCGACGTCTTCATCTCGGCCGGCGTCGAGATGGTCTCCCGCTACGCCAAGGGCAGCTCCGACGGCCTCCCGGACACCACGAACCCGATCTTCGCCGAGGCTCAGGCCCGCACCGCCGCCACCGCCGCGTCGACCGGCTCCACCTGGCACGACCCGCGCGAGGACGGCCTGCTCCCCGACCCCTACATCGCGATGGGCCAGACCGCCGAGAACCTGGCCCGCATCAAGGGCGTCACCCGCCAGGACATGGACGAGTTCGGCGTCCGCTCCCAGAACCTCGCCGAGGAAGCCATCAAGAACGGCTTCTGGGAGCGCGAGATCACCCCGGTCACCCTCCCCGACGGCACGGTCGTCAGCAAGGACGACGGTCCGCGCGCCGGCGTCACCATGGAGGGCGTCGCGGGCCTGAAGCCGGTCTTCCGCCCCGACGGCCTGGTCACCGCCGGCAACTGCTGCCCGCTCAACGACGGCGCCGCCGCGGTCGTCATCATGAGCGACACCAAGGCCCGCGAGCTCGGCCTGACCCCGCTCGCCCGGATCGTGTCCACCGGCGTCACCGGCCTCTCCCCCGAGATCATGGGCCTCGGCCCGGTGGAGGCGAGCAAGCAGGCCCTGCGCCGCGCCGGACTCACCATCGACGACATCGACCTGGTCGAGATCAACGAGGCGTTCGCCGCCCAGGTGATCCCCTCCTACCGCGACCTGAACATCCCGCTGGAGAAGCTGAACGTGAACGGCGGCGCGATCGCCGTCGGCCACCCCTTCGGCATGACCGGCGCCCGCATCACCGGCACGCTCATCAACTCCCTCCAGTTCCACGACAAGCAGTTCGGCCTGGAGACGATGTGCGTCGGCGGCGGCCAGGGCATGGCGATGGTCATCGAGCGCCTCAGCTGAGCCCCTTCGCACGACCCCCACGTCACCCCTGAGTGACCGTCACGGGACCCACCGTGACACCGCGGCCCGGTGTTCGAGAAAGCCCCGAACGCCGGGCCGATTTGTGATCCAATCTCCCCCAGGATGTGACGTATCTCCCTCCGAGGGGGTATCACCGCAGGTCAGCGTAGTTGCCCAGGGAAACGCCAGGGCCAAAGTCCTGTCCGCTTCGTGACGTTACGCACTGACAGCTTGATAGTCCGCCCTTCAAGCTGATGTAGGAAGTCGGGGGTCGACTTTGAACCGGGAGTACGTCAGTGAGCGCCATGCCGATCGCCTTGCTGCTCACCACGGCCACCACGGGCGCCGTGGGCGTCGCTGTCCTGCGCACCGTACTGAAGCTGCGCCGCCAGGTCGCCGAGCTGCACACCCAGCTTGCGCAGAACCAGGCCGCGACCCTGCGCGCCCTCATGCCGGCGGCCCGCAGCCATGCCGACGCCGAGGAGATACGCGCCGCGGTGGCGGAGGCGCTGGCCGAGGAGCGGGAGCGGGAGCTGGCCGAGGCACGTGCCTTCTGGGCCGCGCAGGAGGCGCGTGACGCCTCCGACGCGCCGTCGCTGCTGGGCCTGGCGGACGGCGAGCCGTTCCTGCCCCGGCAGACGGACTTCGTGGGCCTGGAGCCGGTCGCCGAGCCGACGGTGGACGGCGACGAGTTCGCCGGGGAGTCCCCGGAACTGGCGGCGGCCCGCCGCCGGCACCCGTCCCACCCGGACTTCGTGCCGGTGCAGTCACCGGTGGTCAACGACCACGAGCGTACGGTCGCGACGCTGGAGCAGCTGGCCGAGTCCCAGGTCGCACTCTCCGACGTCCGCCCCGGCCCGCTGGGCACGCTGGACGTGTACGTGTTCGCCGACGGCACGACGCTGTGCATGACGCCGGGGCACCGGGAGACCGCGGAACGGCTGGCCGCGGCGCTGGGCGCGGGCGAGACGCCGTACCTGCTGGGCGGTTCCGGGATCTCCGGCGCCTACACGCTGACGTTCGCGTGCGGCGAGGAGAACGTCTACATCCTGGCGGACCGGGTCATAGCGTCGCTCTGAGGTGCTTCGTCGGGTGCGGGTGCGTGGGGGTTGCTCGCGCCCCTGAAGGGGCGCGGGAACCGCGCGACCAGCCACGACGGCGGCGCACCCGACAACGTGCGGCTCACACCCCCGCCCTCTTCTGCGCCTCCTCCACCAGCCGCACCGCATCCCCCACCTCGGCCTCGGTCTTCAGCACCACCGCCAAGTCGTTCCCGGCCACCGTGATTTGGTCGGCCACCGCGAACATCCCCGCGTCCGGCATCTCCCGGCTCTCCGCGCCCGGCTCCTCGACGGCCTGGGCCCAGCGGGCCAACTCCCTCGCCAGTCCCAGCGCCTCCGCGGCGGCGCCCCGCTGCAGCCGGCTCTGCGGTGCCGCCCTCAGCTTGTCGGCGAAGTGTTCCACGGCACGGGTCAGAGGCGTCGTATCAACCACGCCGTGAGCGTAACGCGTGTCACCGGCTGTCCTGTCACGACTGTTGCCAACACGCCAACACTCAGGCACGGTGACGTGAAGGACCGGCTACAACCCCCTTTGCGCACCGGAGGCGCCGATGTCCCAAGTCTTCTCCGAGGAGACCCATCGCAACATGCTCGCCCGCATCCCCCACTGCACCGGTCGTGAAGTGTCCGACTGGCTGCGTACCGTCGACGAAGGCCCGGCCCTCTTCCGCTTCGAGGAAAAGGTCAGCTGGCTCCGCCACGAGCACAACCTCGCGTACGGCCACGCGAAGGCGTTGATCCACGAGTACGACCTGAGGAGGGCCGCGCGCAAACTTCTCTAGGCGCGCACGCACACAGACGGCGAAGGGCCCCGGGGCGGTGCCCCGGGGCCCTTCTCACTTCTCCTGCGCGGCTAGTCCCTGCTGAAGATCGCCACCAGGCGCAGCATCTCGATGTAGATCCACACCAGCGTCATGGTGAGGCCGAACGCGGCCAGCCAGGCCTCGTTCTTCGGGGCGCCGTAGGCGATGCCGTCCTCGATCTGCTTGAAGTCGAGGGTCAGGAAGAACGCGCCGAGCAGGATCGCGATGATGCCGACGATCGCGCCGAGCGGGCCGAAGCTGCGCAGTCCGCCGTTGTCGGCGACGCCGAACGCGACCAGCAGCAGGTTGACCGCCATGACCAGCACGAAGGCGATGGCGATGGCCATGCCGATGCGGGCGTAGCGGGCGGTGACGCGGATCCAGCCGGCCTTGTAGACCAGCAGCGTCGCGGCCGAGACCGCCAGGGTGCCGAGCACCGCCTGGAACGGGGCACCGCTCCACTGGCTGTTGTACATCTCGCTGATGACACCGAGGAAGACGCCCTCGAAGGCGGCGTATCCCAGGATCAGCGCGGGCACCGGGGTGCGCTTGAAGCTCTGGATCATGGCCAGGACGAACGCGACGATCGCCGAGCCGACGGCCAGGCCGTAGCTGGTGGCCGAGATCGGCAGCAGCGCCCAGGCGAGGATCGCGCCGACGGCGACCGTGCCGAGCGTCATGCCCGAGCGCATGACGACGTCGTCCATCGTCATCCGGCCGGTGGTGGCCGGGGCCTGCGGCGGGGCGCCCTGCTGGAGGTCCTGCTGGGCGTACGGGTTGTTCGCGTACGGGTTCTGCGCGTACGGGTTGCCCTGTGCGTACCCGGCCTGCGGCGCGGTGTTGAAGCCCGCGTAGCCGTTGTCGCGGCTGAACCCCCGTCGCGAGAAGACCGGGTTGCTGCTCCTCATTTCACTCCTCCATGGCCACCCTGTGGGGCCTTGGCGTCAAGAGTAATGGATTGGCAAAAGACTGACCCTACTACCTGCGGAGGATCTTTCCCTCACCGTGCTGCGCAACACGCTACGCGGAGCGCTGATTCCCGGCCACGGAGGGCTTCGATCCATGACGAAGCCGGAACACGACCGGAACCGGCCGGAGATCCCTCAGGCGTCCAGCGGGAACCCGGTGTACGCCTCCGCCAGGTCGGTCCCGGCAGCCCGGGAGGAGGCGATCCGGCCGAGCCGGGCCAGCTGGAGCCGGGCGTCGAAGGGGGTGTCGCCGGGGCCGGTGTGGAGCATGCTCGTCATGTCGTACGAGAACCGCTCGGCCTGCCAGACCCGGCGCAGGCAGGTCGCCGAGTAGGCGTCGAGCAGCTCCGGGGAGCCCGTCTCCTTCTCGTGGACCAGGGCGCGGGCGAGGGTCACGACGTCGCCAACCGCCAGGTTCAGCCCCTTGGCACCGGTCGGCGGCACGATGTGGGCGGCGTCCCCGGCGAGGAGGACCCGGCCGTGCCGCATCGGCTCGTGGACGTAGGACCGCATGGGCGTGACCGACTTCTGGGTGATCGGGCCGCGCTCAAGGCGCCAGTCGTCGTCGGTCTCGAAGCGCTGTTCGAGCTCGTCCCAGATCGCCTCGTCGGTCCAGTCCTCGGCATCCGTGCCGGCGGGGACCTGGAGGTAGAGGCGGGAGACCGACGGGGAGCGCATGGACAGGAGGGCGAAGCCGCGCTCGTGGCGGGCGTAGACCAGTTCGTCGTGGGAGGGGGCGACGTCGGCGAGGATGCCCAGCCAGGCGTAGGGGTAGGTGCGTTCGAACACCTGGGAGAGGGAGTCGGGGAAGGCCGCGCGGGCGACCCCCCAGAAGCCGTCGCAGCCGGCCACGTAGTCGCACTCCAGGACGGACTCGCGGCCCTCGTGCCGGAACCGGATCCGCGGCCGCTCGCCCTCGGCACCCTCCACCGCCAGCGCCTCGGCCTCGAAGAGCAGCGGGCCGCCCTCCTTGAGCTGGAGGGCGATGAGGTCCTTGCAGACCTCGGTCTGGGCGTACACCATCACGGACCGGCCGCCGGTGAGACCGGGGAAGTCGACGCGGTGGCGCTGCTTCGCGAACCGCAGCTCGATGCCGTCGTGGCGCAGTCCCTCGCGGTCCATGCGCTCCCCGGCGCCGGCCGCGCGCAGCACGTCCACCGTGCCCTGCTCCAGGATCCCGGCGCGCTGGCGGTGCTCGACGTAGGAGCGGTCGCGGCTCTCCAGGACGACCGAGTCGATGCCCGCGTTGTGCAGGAGCCGCGCGAGGAGGAGGCCGGCGGGTCCGGCTCCGATGATGCCGACAGTGGTGCGCATCGGTCGTTCCCTTCGGTGTGCGTTCCGACGTTCGTCCCGACGTCGGTCCAGGACGTTCGTCCGGACGCCTGGACGCCTGGACGCCTGGACGCCTGGACGCCTGGACGCCTGGACGCCTGGACGCCTGGACGCCTGCCGAGATGTTCGCCTGGTGAAAATTACTTCACCTTGTTCCCCCGAGTTTCCGTCCGGTCATACCCGGTGTCAATGGACGGGCCCGATGTCGGCGCGGCGCACGCGGCCGGCCGCCGGGCCCACGGAAGGCGGTCGTGGGCCCGGCGGCCGGTGTGCGGGACTGCGGGACGGGTCAGCGACCCGGCCAGCCGTCCAGGTGGCGGTGGAGGGTGACGTCCTTGCCCGGGTCGCCCTTCGGGGCGTTCGCGACCGCGTCGTGCAGCACGGCGGTCACCTCGGCGGCGAGCCCGTCGGCCTTCGTGCGCAGGTCGTCGGCGGGCAGCGTGGAGCGGGTCAGCGCGTCGAGCCGGCGGTGGATGTCGGCGAGCTTGTTCTGGGTCGCCTTGTCGAAGCGCAGCGCCGTCGGCGTGGAGACCACGAACTGGTAGGCCCCGGCGAGGGTCTGACAGCCCGTGCACTCCTTGTTGGCGGCGTCGCTGAGGTTCACCGCGTTCAGGTGGGTGTGCTCCCCGGCGACCGTGACGATCTGGAAGGAGAGGGCCACCGAACGGCAGTGGTCGTCCGCCGAGCAGCCGGCCGAGACGGCGTTGGCCTGGTTGCGGACGGCGGCGGCGTTCACCGTGCCGAACTGGCGGATCGTGAAGGAGTCCCGGACCTGGGTGTGGTGCCCCCGGTCGGCGTGGCTGAAGACGTGGTCGGAGACGACCGCGGCGTGCGGGGCCGCGGTGGCCGCCTGGGCGGGCACGGCGGTGGCCGCGCCCGCGACCCCGGCGGCGAACAGGCCGATCCGGACGGCCCGCCGGGTGAGCGGACCTGGGGTGGTGCGGGTTTTTCGGTGACTGCTCATGGAGTGCTCCTGTGCTCCTGCGGAAGATTGTTCGAGACCGCCCGTCAGGACGTGGCCGGGGCCGGGCTCGGCGAGTCGGTGGCCGGCGGCGGCGACGGGCTGGGGGGCGGGGAGACCGGGACGCTCTCCGACGGCGTGGGCGTCGGTGACGCCGGGACGCTCTCCGGCGGCGAGGACACCGGTTCGGTGACCGGTCCCCCGCTGGCCGGCGCCTGCGACCTGGTGGGGCCGGCCTGCCCGGCACCGCCCGGCACCGAGGCGGAGGGCGACGCCGAGGCGGACGCGCCGCGCGACGTCTCCCCGGCCGAGGGCCCGGCGCTCGCTCCGGCCGGGGCGGACTGCCCGCCGGACACGGTGTCCGAGGGGGCGCCGGAGTCCGTCGGCCGGTCCGGGGTCGAGGCCTGCCGGGCCGGCGGCGGTTCCGTGGTGGGCACCCCCGGCTGGAGGATCGGCGCGATCGGCGGCTGCTTGGGCAGCGGCTTCGGGGTCACCCCGGACATCCAGGCGTAGCTGAGCCCGGTGAGCCCGGCGAGGGCGAGGGCGCAGATCGTCAGCCGGAGCCTCGGCCGGCCCGCCGTGGAGCGCTGCGCGGCCCGGAAGATCCGGCCGCCCATCTTCACGGACAGGTAGACGACACCGGCCATCGGGCACAGCAGCATCACGCAGCCGATCGTCCCGACCAGCCCCTCGACCACCTGGCCGTGCACGAACGCGCCGCCGGTGCCGAGGAGTTGCTCGGTCAGCGAGCGGGTCATGGTGGTGAGGATGCGCGGCAGGTTCCACAGCGCGTAGCCGAGTTCGCCGATGATCAGCGGGACCATCGTCAGCACCCAGGTGGCGACGATGGCCCGCGCCGACTTCTTCAGCCCGGCGACCTCCTGACGTGCCCGGTCCCCCCTCGGTCCCGGGACCAGGCCCAGCAGGATCGGCTTGATCTTGCCGTACAGGTCCGGGACCCCGGCCAGGTCGCCGAGGATGTAGTAACCGTCCAGCCGTACGGCCGGCATCAGCTGTTCCATGATCTCGAAGTGCCCGAGATACACCGTGGCCAGGAAGAACTGGGCCCCGGTGGCGAAGTACGCGCCGACCATCGCCAGCATGAAGACGACGTTGAAGTAGACGCCGCCCAGGTCGGTGCGGAGCCGGCCGCCCCGTCCGATCCGGTAGACGTCGGTGACGTCGGTGTACATCGAGGGCCAGATGAGGAAGAGCCCACACCCGATGCAGCCGGGCCGGGCTCCTCCGTATCTGCACGCGGAGGCGTGTCCGAACTCGTGGAAGACGAGGGAGGCCACGGTGAGCACGAAGACGACGAGGATCAGGACCGGCTGGTCGAGCACCTCAAGGACGGGCTCGATCGCCCCGAAGAACCCGAACAGCCAGACGTCCATGGCGACGGCCGAGCCGAGCACCAGCGCGACCATGACCGGCCGGTGCAGCCACGCCAGCGAACGCGCGATCTTCGCCGTACGCCGCTCGTTGAAGATCACCCGGTGGCCCTTGAGGGCGAGCAGCAGGTCGGAGCGCGGGGCGTCGACCTCGTCGTCCTCCTGGCCCTCCGGGACCGTCACGCCCAGCGGTTCCAGCTTCTTCTCGACGAGGTACCGGATGTTCTCCCCACTGACCTCGCGTCCGAAGCGGGCGCTGACCCGGTGGGCGATGGCCTCGGCATCGCGGACGCCGTCGACCGACGACGCCACCAGGTACAGCAGCCTGGACAGCTGCACGACCTGCCCGTCCCCCCGACGGGCGATGTACTTGGGCTCGGTGAATCCCGACCCCTGGTACTCGCCGTGCAGCCGCAGCCCCGCGCTGAGCCTCGGGACCGGCGAGGGCGGGTCGACCACCGGCAGGTTGCCCGTCGCCACCTGCTCGTAGGTCACCGGCCAGCCGCCGGGTCCGGGCACCGGGCCCGTGTCGTAGAGTGCGGCGGCTCCGTCCCCGAGCACCGTCATGTGTGGTCTCCCCCCGGATCCCCGATGTAGTTCCCCCCCGAACCGCCGGGAGCGCCACCGCCGGGGCGACGGCGGCGGCGCTCCTGGGGACTACTGGGTGACGCTGATCGTCTGGGCGGCCGACGACTCGGCGGACGACCAGGCGCTGTGGTCGTTCAGAGCGGCGGACTGGTTGGACGCCTCGATGTTCGCGACGTGCTTGGTGACGTTGACCGTCTTGCCGAAGCTGAACTTCAGGCGGCCGAGGGCCTCACGGCCCGGGAGCAGCTCGGCGGACTCGTTCTCCAGCTCGTTCATGTCCATGCTCATGACGGATGTCCCTTCGTTTCGTGTGCGGTGCGGTGGAGGTCGATCTCGGTGCCGGCGCCGTGCGCCAGGGCGGTACTACTGGTGGACGCTGATGGTCTGGGCGGCGCCGGAGTCGGCCACCGACCACGACGAGTGGTCGTTCAGCGCGGCGGACTCGTTGGCGGCGCTGATGTTGGCGACGTGCTTGGTGACGTTGACCGTCTTGCCGAAGCCGAACTTCAGCTTGCCCAGGGCCTCACGACCCGGCAGCAGCTCCGCGGACTCGGCCTCGAGCTCATGGGCGTCCATCATGATCATTTCCCCCTCAGGGATAGACATTTCCGATCGGAACGAGTCAGGTTCCCCCCGGACTCTGTCCAATCTGGTCGGACGTGCTGTCCAACGAGATTGGACACTACGGGCTCGGGAACCCGTCGCGCAACCCCTTCGGAAAATCACCCTCTCGGCCGAACGCCTACCCGCCCGTAGAATCGGCCGCGACATGGCAGGACCCCCGCAGGCGGCGAGCAGGAAGTGACGGTCAGTGGCCAACGCACTGCAGCAGTTGATCCGTGAACACCTCGACCGCAAGGGCTGGTCCTACGGCGACGTGGCACGGCGCGGCGGCATCCCCCGCTCCACCGTCCACCACCTGGCCACCACCGAGCGGGTGGTCCGGATGCCCCAGGCGACCACCCTGGAGGGGCTGGCCAAGGGCCTGGAGCTCCCACTGGAGGCGGTGCGCCGCGCGGCCGCCGAGGCCTGCGGGATCCACGTGTACGACACCGCGCCGGCCGCCGGCCCGAACGGCGCCGCGGACCCCGGCACCGCCGACCCCGAGGTCGCGCTGCTCATCGCGAGCGTCCAGAAACTGTCGGCCGACGACCGCCGGCACGTCACCGCGCTCGTCGAGTCACTGCTGGACCGCGCACCCCGCGAGAAGTGAGCGCGCCCGGACTCTTCCCGGGCGCGCTTCCGTCAAGTCGGAAAAAGAATCCAACTCCGCACGAAAGCGGCAAGATCCGCCGCTAGTCTCTGCCTCATTGCCCGGGAACGCGAGAGCCGCACGACCACGGGCTCTCAGGGGGACATGTGTTGTTCGTGCACGGCGGACCCGCGACGGCCGTGGTCCGCAAACCCGACGGCGAGTCCGTCGTCCTGCTCTCCGGGGAACTGCCCGAGGTCCTGACCGACGCCTCGGTCACCGAACTCCTGGACCTGGCCGCCGCCATCCTGGACCCGGCGGAACTCGCCCTGTTCGAGGAGTGCCTGCACACCCTGCGCCGCAACGGCATGCGCGCGGGCCGCCGCGTCGAGGTCGACGGGGCGGTCCTGACGGTCTACGAGGGGTGAGGCGAGACCGCGGGTGAGGCGACGCCGAGAGTACGCCGACGCCACCCACGGGAGGTGCGGGAGGTGCCCGGAACCGGACTTGAACCGGTACGCCCGCGAGGGGCAGCGAGGTTTAAGCTCGCCGTGTCTGCATTCCACCATCCGGGCAGGCCATGGGCTCCGCTACGCGGCTCCGACCCTATCGGGAGGCGTCCCCCGAACAGCGGACGGGCGACCCGATGTTGTCTTATTTTATTGACGTCTGAGGGAGCATCAGCACCTGGAACTAGCCATCCGCACTTGCCAATAGCGTTACGCGCGGTGGGTGCACGCGTACACGGAATGACGGAATTTCACCGTCCGAACAAGGGGGCTCCACCTGTTCTCGACGACTGGGAGCGCCCGGTTCCGGATCCTGGTCTCGGGGTCCGGTGTCATCCCCAGGTATGACCCGGCACCCCGCCGGTCCCCCCTTGGTCGCCCCCCGGAACCGGAACTGCGGCTGACTACACGGGCCGGTTCGGCCGAGACGATGGTGCGGTCCCCGTGAAACGCCGTCGTCCCGACAGGAGCACCCTTCCGTGTCCACCACACCCTCCCCCCAACTTCGTCCAGGGGTGCCCCCGGCCGACCGGCGGACCACTTCCGTGGCCGCACGTGCCACGGACCTCTCGAAGATCTACGGACAGGGCGAGACCCAGGTGGTCGCCCTGGACCGGGTCACCGTCGAGTTCCGGCAGGCCGAGTTCACCGCGATCATGGGGCCGTCCGGCTCCGGCAAGTCCACGCTGATGCACTGCGTGGCCGGCCTCGACACCTTCTCCTCCGGATCCGTGCGGATCGGCGACACCGAGCTGGGCTCCCTGAAGGACAAGCAGCTGACCAAGCTGCGCCGGGACAAGATCGGCTTCATCTTCCAGGCGTTCAACCTGCTGCCGACGCTGACCGCGCTGGAGAACATCACCCTCCCCATGGACATCGCGGGCCGGAAACCGGACAAGCAGTGGCTGGAGAACGTGATCGAGATGGTCGGCCTGCGGGACCGGCTCGGCCACCGCCCCTCGCAGCTCTCCGGCGGCCAGCAGCAGCGCGTCGCCGTGGCCCGCGCCCTCGCCTCCCGGCCGGAGATCATCTTCGGTGACGAGCCGACCGGGAACCTCGACTCCCGCTCCGGCGCCGAGGTGCTGGGCTTCCTGCGCAACTCGGTGCGGGAGCTGGGCCAGACCGTCGTCATGGTCACCCACGACCCGGTGGCGGCCGCGTACGCCGACCGCGTGGTCTTCCTCGCCGACGGCCGGATCGTCGACGAGATGTACCGGCCGACGGCGGAGACGGTCCTCGACTTCATGAAGCAGTTCGACGCGAAGGGCCGGACCAGCTGATGTTGCGCACCGCCCTGCGCAACGTCCTCGCGCACAAGGCCCGGCTGCTGATGACCGTCCTCGCCGTCATGCTCGGCGTCGCGTTCGTCTCCGGCACCCTGGTCTTCACCAACACCATCTCGGACGCCTACCAGAACAGCTCCGCCAAGGGCTTCGACGGCGTCGACGTGGCCGTCCAGGCCAAGTACCAGGACTCCAAGGGCGACAAGGTCGGCAGGACGCCCGACCTCACCCAGGCCCTGCTCGACAAGGCGGCGAAGGTCCCCGGGGCCGCCTCCGCCACCGGGGTCGTCTCCGGCTTCACGGCGATCGCCGACAAGGACGGCAAGCTGATCGGCGGCGGCTGGCAGTCCGAGGGCGGCAACTACTGGGGCACCAAGGACTCCCGTTACCCGCTCGTCAGCGGCCACGCGCCCAGCGGCGGGAACCAGGTCCTGATCGACTCCAGGACCGCCGAGCGGGCCGGCTACCAGGTCGGCGACACCGTGCGCATCTCGGTGAACGGCCCGGTCCTCACCCCCACCGTCGCCGGCATCTTCACCACCGACGACGGCAACGTCGCGGCCGGCGGCAGCCTCGCCCTGTTCGACACGGCGACCGCACAGCAGCTGTTCGGCAAGAAGGGCACGTACGACGAGATCGACGTGACCGCGAAGGCGGGCACCGGACAGGCCGCCCTCAAGTCCCAGCTGGACCGGGCACTGCCGAAGAAGCTGGTGGAGACCACCACCGGCAGGAAGCTCGCCGACGACCAGGCGGCGCAGATCTCCAGCAGCATGAGCGGCCTGCGCTCGGGCCTGCTGGTCTTCGCCGGCATCGCGCTGTTCGTCGGCACGTTCATCATCGCCAACACCTTCACCATGCTGGTCGCCCAGCGCACCAGGGAGCTGGCGCTGCTGCGCGCGGTGGGCGCCTCCCGCCGCCAGGTCACCCGCTCGGTGCTGATCGAGGCGTTCGTGGTCGGCGCGGTGGCCGGCGTGACCGGTCTGGTCGCCGGCATCGGCATCGGCGCCGGACTGCGCTCCCTGCTGGGCTCGTTCGGCGCGACCGTCCCGGACGGCCCGCTGGTCGTCAGCCCCGGCACGGTGGCCGCCGCCCTCGCGGTCGGCGTCGTCATCACCATGCTGGCCGCCTGGCTGCCCGGCCGCCGCGCCGCGAAGATCCCGCCGGTGGCCGCGATGAGCGCCCTGCACGCCACCCCGACCACCAAGTCGCTGGTGCTGCGCAACACGATCGGCGCCCTGTTCTCGGCGGCCGGCGTGGTGGTGATCCTGGCGGCGACCACGATGAACGGCAGCGACGGCCAGGCCCCGATGGGCTTCGGCGCGGTCCTGCTCATCATCGGCGTCTTCGTCCTGACCCCGCTGCTGTCCCGACCGCTGATCGCGGCCGCGGCCCCGCTGCTGCGCGGGTTCGGCATCTCCGGCAAGCTCGCGCGCCAGAACTCGGTGCGCAACCCGCGCCGTACCGCCGCCACCGCCTCGGCGCTGATGATCGGCCTGACCCTGATCACCGGCATGACGGTGATGGCGGGCAGCCTGCAGAAGTCGATCGACAAGATGGCGAGCTCGGCGATCCGGGCGGACTACATCGTCTCGATGGCCAACGGCAACGCGCTCTCCCCCGACGTCGCGAAGAAGGTCGCGGCCACCGACGGGGTGACCGCCTCCAGCCCGCTCAGCAACTCGATCTCCCGGATCGACGGCGACACCGAGTTCCTGACCGGCGTCGACGGCTCGGCGATCGGGAAGCTGACCGACCTCACGGTGGACAGCGGTGCCTTCCGGGTCGGCGGCTCGGACGTCGCCGTGGACGACCACACCGCCAAGTCGCACGGCTGGAAGGCCGGTTCCGTCTTCACCGTCCACTACGAGGACGGGAAGTCGCAGCGGCTGACGGTCGCCGGGGTCTACGAGGGCAACGCGGTGATCCGCGGGATCATGGTCGACAGCACCACCCTCACCCCGCACGAGACCGACCCCGCCGACATGCAGGTCATGGTCAAGACGGCGGCCGGCGCGTCGAGCGCGACCAAGGACAGGCTGGAGAAGGCCCTCGGCTCCAACCCGGCGATCAAGGTCCAGGACAAGCAGGACCTGTCCGACTCCATCGCACAGGCGTTCACGCTGATCCTGAACATGGTCTACGGCCTGCTCGCGATGGCGGTGATCGTCGCGGTCCTGGGTGTCATCAACACCCTGGCGATGTCGGTGTTCGAACGTTCCCAGGAGATCGGCATGCTCCGCGCGATCGGCCTGGACCGCAAGGCGGTCAAGCGCATGGTCCGCCTGGAGTCCCTGGTCATCTCCCTCTTCGGCGGGGTGCTGGGCCTGGGCCTCGGGGTGTTCTTCGGCTGGGCGGCCGGTCAGCTGGTCGGTTCGCGGATGCCGACGTACGAACTGGTGCTGCCGTGGGCCAGGATGGCGGTCTTCCTGCTCCTGGCCGGCACCGTCGGCGTCCTGGCGGCCCTGTGGCCGGCCCGCCGCGCGGCGAAGCTGAACGTGCTGGCGGCGATCAAGGCCGAGTAGCCGACACCAGGGCAGCAGGTCAGCAGGACGCAGCGCCCGCGGCGAAGGGGCCCCACGGCGAGCGTGGGGCCCCTTTCGTATGCCGTCAGCTGTTCCAGGTGCGGGTGCGCAGGGGCAGCCCGGAGGCACCGGAGTCCGGGGTCCGGACGGCCAGCACCTGGTTGACGCCGATGCGGTTGTGCTCGAAGGCGAGGGCGGAGGCCGCCATGTACAGCCGCCAGACGCGGGCCCGGCCCGGACTGGTCAGCCGTACCGCGCGCGGCCACTCGGCCTCCAGGTTGGCCACCCAGCGGCGCAGCGTGCGGGCGTAGTGCTCGCGGATCGACTCCACGTCCCGCACCTCGAACCCGGCGCGCTCCAGCTGGGTGACGGTGGTGCCGACCGGGGCGAGCTCGCCGTCCGGGAAGACGTAGGCGTCGATGAACTCGTCGACGTGGTAGGTGGACTCGTCGAGCTGCGGGCGGCGCGCGATCTGGTGGTTGAGCAGCCGCCCGCCGGGCTTGAGGAGCCGGTAGAGCTCCTGCGCGTACTCCAGGTACCGTTCGGCCCCCACGTGCTCCGCCATCCCGATCGACGAGATCGCGTCGTACGGCCCGTCCCGGACGTCCCGGTAGTCCTGGACCCTGATCTCCACCCGGTCCGTCAGACCCTCGTCCGCGACCCGTTTACGGGCGAACGCGGCCTGCTCCTGGGAGAGGGTGACCCCGACGACGCTCACGCCGTGCTCGCGGGCCGCGTGGATGGCCATGGAGCCCCAGCCGCAGCCGACGTCGAGCAGCCGCTGACCGGGCCTCAGCCCGAGCTTGGCGCTGACGAGTTCGAGCTTGTCGCGCTGGGCGGTCTCCAGGGTCCCGTCGGCCTCCCAGTAGGCGCACGAGTACACCATCGACGGCCCGAGGACGACCTCGTAGAAGTCGTTCCCCACGTCGTAGTGGTGGCTGATGGCCCGCTTGTCGCTGCGGCGGGTGTGCAGATGGCGGGGTCTGCGTACCTCCTCGCGGGGCGGGGCGGGCGGGACGGGCGGTCCGGCGAGCCTCAGCAGCTCCCGGACGGCGGCCCGCACGGCGGGGTCGTGCAGCGCCTGCGCGAGGGTACGGCCGTCCTCCCCCCGCTCCCAGATCAGCCCGGACATCACGGCGAGGGCACCGTAGAGGTCGCCCTCGATGTCCAGGTCGCCGGCGACCCAGGCGCGGGCCAGGCCCAGTTCGCCCGGCTTGAACAACATGCGGCGCAGGGCGCGGCGGTTGCGCACGACGAGCGTCGGCGCGCCCGGCGGCCCGGCCTCCGATCCGTCCCAGGCCCGCAGCCGTACCGGGAGCGGGGCTCCCAGTAGCTGCTCGGCAACGTTCCTCAGCCGCGACGCGGCGTCGGCCATGGCGCACACCTCCAAGACATCGTTCCCGGATGCCGGCTACCACGTAAACACCGTGAGGGCAGCCACGCAGTCCCGCAAAGGAGTTACGACTGAGCAAAAAAGGTGTAGCCAGCATGTAGTCGGGCCGGTGTCCGGGGACGCCGAAGGGCCCCCCGCACCACGGATGGCGGGAGGCCCTTCGGACGGTTCAGCTACCGGTGACCGGGGTCAGGAGGCCTTGGCCTTCTCCTCGGTCTTCGGGGCGGCGACCGGAGCCGGCTTGGCGGCCTCGTAGAACTCCTCGCGGGGGTTCTCCATGGCACCGAGGGACACCACCTCGCGCTTGAGGAACATGCCGAGCGTCCAGTCGGCGAAGATGCGGATCTTGCGGTTCCAGGTCGGCATGGCCAGACCGTGGTAGCCGCGGTGCATGTACCAGGCGAGACGGCCCTTGACCTTGATCTTCGTCTTGCCCAGGACGATCATCGCGACGCCCTTGTGCAGACCCAGACCGGCGACCGCGCCCTTGTTGGCGTGGCTGTACTCCTTCTGCGGGAAGCCCCGCATGCCGGAGACCACGTTGTCGCCGAGGACCTTGGCCTGGCGCAGCGCGTGCTGCGCGTTCGGCGGGCACCAGGCGTTCTCGACGCCGGCCTTGCGGGCGGCGACGTCCGGCACCTGGGCGTTGTCGCCCGCGGCCCAGATGTAGTCCGTGCCCTGCACCTGCAGGGTCGGCGCGGTGTCGACGTGGCCGCGCGGACCGAGCGGCAGACCGAAGCGGGCGAGCGCCGGGTTCGGCTTGACGCCGGCCGTCCAGACGATCGTGTTGGAGTCGACCTCAAGGCCGTTCTTCAGCACCACGTGGCCGTCGACGCAGGAGTCCATCGAGGTGGAGAGGTAGATCTCCACACCGCGGCTCTCCAGGTGCTCCTTGCCGTACAGGCCGAGCTTGGGGCCGACCTCGGGAAGGATCTTGTCGGCGGCGTCGACGAGGATGAAGCGCATGTCCTCACGGGACACGTTCTTGTAGTACTTGGCGGCGTCGCGGGCCATGTCCTCGACCTCACCGATGGTCTCCGCACCCGCGAAGCCACCGCCGATGAAGACGAAGGTGAGCGCCTTGCGGCGGATCTCCTCGTCGGTCGTGGAGTCGGCCTTGTCCAGCTGCTCCAGCACGTGGTTGCGCAGGCCGATGGACTCCTCGATGCCCTTCATGCCGATGCCCTGCTCGGCGAGGCCGGGGATCGGGAAGGTGCGGGAGACCGCGCCGAGCGCGATGACGAGGTAGTCGAAAGGCAGCTCGTACGCCTCGCCGACGAGCGGCGCGATCGTGGCGACCTTGCGGTCCTGGTCGATGGTGGTGACCCGGCCGGTGAGGACCTCCGCCTTCGGCAGCACGCGTCGCAGCGGGACGACGACATGCCGAGGGGAGATGCTGCCGGCGGCGGCTTCGGGGAGGAAGGGCTGGTAGGTCATGTACGACCGGGGGTCGACGACCGTGACGGTCGCCTCGCCGTAGCGCATCTTCTTGAGGATGCGCCGAGCTGCGTACAGGCCTACGTACCCACCGCCTACTACGAGGATCCTGGGACGCTCCGTGGTGCTCATGGCATCGAGTATCCACCCGCCCCAGGGGGGCCGCTCGTGCGCCCCTTCACAAGCTTCCACAGGGGTCGTGCTACACTCCGCCGCCCACGTGACACAGGTCATGGTCGACAGTGGGAACCCACTTCCGATACGACCCGTTGTCAATGCCGTGTGAGCTGCCCCTCCGGGCTTCCGGGGGCACCCTGCGGGCGCCCGATGCCACCCTCGGGAACACCTCCCGGAACACCCCCGGAACGCTCTCCTGAGCACGCGCTCGGGCCTGTTGAGCCCTCGAACGGCCCAAGATCCCCCATCGGACCCCTCACCTGCACCGAATTCCTTGTGAAGAACTTCACGAAGTTTTCCACCGGGGCGTGGTGGCACGGCGTGTCACAGGCCGTTCGGGGTGCTCACCCGTCGATTCGCATGCTCATCCGAGGATGGATCACACCGATCTGCGGGTCAGGCGACCGACCAGGCAATGCCGTCCAGAATGTCGTGCTCGCTCACCACGACCTCCTCGGCACCCACCCGTTCCATGATCGACTGGAGGACGAGGGCGCCGGCCCCGATGAC
Organism: Streptomyces sp. NPDC086777; assembly: GCF_040702065.1. Classification (NCBI taxonomy): domain Bacteria; kingdom Bacillati; phylum Actinomycetota; class Actinomycetes; order Kitasatosporales; family Streptomycetaceae; genus Streptomyces; species Streptomyces sp. NPDC086777. Next base: position 37,963 of record NZ_JBFBJI010000048.1, read on the forward strand.
GTCGACACGGCCGGGGTGCATGGAGGGCACGGCCGCCCGCTCCGCGTGGGTCGAGCGCAGCAGCCACTCCGTGATCTCCCGGACCCGGGCGTAGGGGATGCGGGAGTGGTGGATGGCGGCGGAGTCGTACTCCGGCAGGTTCTGGTGGATGGCGGAGAGCGTGGTGACGGACCCCGCGAGACCGACCAGGGTGCGCGCCTCACGCAGCGGGACGGTCTCCTCGGCGAGGTCGAGGGCGCGCTCGATGTCGGCCCACATCGAGGCGGTCTCGGCCTCGGTGGGCGGGTCGCTGACGTGCCCCTCGTGCACGAGGTGCCGCTCGGTCATCCGCACGCACCCGACGTCCACGGACCGCGCGGCCCGCACGTGCGCGTCGCCCACGACGAACTCCGTCGACCCGCCGCCGATGTCCACGACGAGGAAGGGCCTCGCGAGGTCGTCGCGCCCCGCCAGCTCCCGCGTCGCCCCCGTGAAGGAGAACTCGGCCTCCTGGTCACCGCTGATGACCTCCGGCTCGACGCCGAGGATGTCCAGCACGCCCCGCACGAACTCGTCCCGGTTCTCGGCGTCACGGGAGGCGGAGGTGGCCACGAACCGCAGCCGCTCCGCCCCGTACTCCTTGATGACCGCCGCGTACTCCCGGCAGGCCGCGAACGTCCGCTGCAGCGCCTCCGGCGCCAGCCGCCCGGTCCGGTCCACCCCCTGCCCCAGCCGCACGATCACCATCCGCCGGTCCAGATCGACGAGCTCCCCGGTCTCCGGGTTCGCGTCGGCGACGAGCAGCCGGATGGAGTTGGTTCCGCAATCGATGGCGGCGACGCGGGTCATGGCGGTGGGTTCCTTGTCTGTTCGTGACGTGTCGTCGGATCGAGCCGGGCCGGCAGCCGTTCAGGCGACCGAGTCGGGGCGGCAGCCGCTCGATCGACCGGCTCCGGGCGGCACGTGCTCGACGCACCGAGTCGGGGCGGCAGCCATTCGATCGACCGAGTGGGGTGGTGGGTGGGCGAGGGATTCGGGGTCCGGGGGCGCAGCGCGGACGGCGACCTGTCCGGCGATCAGTGCCCGGCCGGGGGCACCACACATGCCCCCTTGGCCCACCACTCCGGCAGCATGGCGATCGCCTCGTCGCCGAGCGGGTTCACGCCGGGGCCGGCGGCCAGGGAGTGCGCCACGAGCACGTGCAGGCACTTCACCCGGTCCGGCATCCCGCCGGCGCTCGGAAAGCCCGTCAGCTCCTCGATCTCGTCCCGGCGCCGGATGTAGTCCTCGTGCGCGGCCCGGTACGCCGCCGCCAGCTCCGGGTCGCTCTCCAGCCGCGCCGTCATCTCCTTCATGACGCCGTTGGCCTCGAGGGTCCCGATCGCGGACGCGGCCTTCGGGCACGTCAGGTAGTACAGCGTCGGGAACGGCGTCCCGTCCGGCAGCCGCGGCGCGGTCTCCACGACGTCCGGCTGTCCGCACGGACACCGGTGCGCGATCGCCCGCAGCCCGCGCGGCGGCCGCCCGAGCTGCTGCTTGAAGGCCTCGACGTCGGCGTCGGTCGGCTCGGTGCGCGGAGTGGAGGGCGGAGGCGTTTGCATGACTGTGTTCTGCGTGGCTTTCTGTCGGTTCACTGGTCGGACGCGTCGGACTTGTCGACGCCGTCCCAGACGTTCGCGTACCAGGGCCGGTCGGCCGCCCCGAGGTAGGCGTGCGCCTGCTTGGCGGCACCGGGGTCGATCACGACGAACCCGGTCTCCCCCGGCATCACGTAATGCAGCCGCTCACGGATCCGCTGCTCGGCGTACGCGTCGTCCTGCCACCGCGCCTTGAGGTCCCGCAGCTGCTCGACCCGCTGCCGGGCCTGCTGCTGCTGCCGTTCGAGGTCGGAGATCTCGGCGCGCTGGGAGACGTACTGCCGCATCGGATAGGCGAGTGCGACGACCATCGTGCACAGCACGATCGCGAGCAGCGCGGCGCGGCCGGTGAGCCGGGAGCGGCGGGCCTGGCGCCTGGTCTGGGAGCGGTAGACCCGGGCCGCCGTCTGCTCGCCGAGCAGCTTGAGCCTGGTCGCGGTGGAGAACCGGTCCCGGTCCTTCACGGCCATGTCCCCGCCTCCCTGGTCGCCCTGATACGTGCGTACGTCCCCGGACACGGTACGGGACCGGGTACGGGGACGTACGTACGACTGGCTAAGCCTTACCCTCTAGCGGGCTCAGCCTTTGAAGCGCGGGAAGGCGCTGCGGCCCGCGTACACCGCCGCGTCGTCGAGGATCTCCTCGATGCGCAGCAGCTGGTTGTACTTGGCGACGCGCTCGGAGCGGGCCGGGGCGCCGGTCTTGATCTGGCCGCAGTTGGTGGCGACGGCGAGGTCGGCGATGGTGACGTCCTCGGTCTCACCGGAGCGGTGCGACATCATGCACTTGAAGCCGTTGCGCTGGGCCAGCTCGACGGCGTCCAGGGTCTCGGTCAGCGATCCGATCTGGTTCACCTTCACCAGCAGGGCGTTGGCGGTGCCCTCCTCGATGCCGCGGGCCAGGCGCTCCGGGTTGGTGACGAACAGGTCGTCGCCGACGATCTGCACCTTGTCGCCGAGCTTGTCGGTGAGGACCTTCCAGCCCGCCCAGTCGTCCTCGAACAGCGGGTCCTCGATGGAGACCAGCGGGTAGGAGGCGACGAGCTCCTCGTAGTACTCGGTCATCTCGGCGGCCGAGCGGGACTTGCCCTCGAACTCGTACTTGCCGTCCTGGTAGAACTCGGACGCGGCGACGTCGAGCGCGAGCGCGATCTGCTCGCCGGGGACGTAGCCGGCCTGCTTGATGGCCTCCAGGATGAGGTCGAGCGCGGCGCGGTTCGACTCCAGGTTCGGGGCGAAGCCGCCCTCGTCGCCGAGGCCGGTGGACAGGCCCTTGCCCTTCAGGACCTTCTTCAGGGTGTGGTAGACCTCGGCACCCCAGCGCAGCGCCTCGGAGAAGGACTCCGCGCCGATCGGGGCGATCATGAACTCCTGGATGTCGACGTTGGAGTCCGCGTGCGAGCCGCCGTTGAGGATGTTCATCATCGGGACGGGCAGCAGGTGCGCGTTCGGGCCGCCGAGGTAGCGGAACAGCGGCAGGTCGGACGCCTCGGAGGCGGCGTGCGCCACGGCGAGGGAGACGCCGAGGATGGCGTTGGCGCCGAGCGAGCCCTTGTTGTCGGTGGCGTCCAGGTCGAACATGGCCTGGTCGATCAGGCGCTGCTCGGTGGCGTCGTAGCCGACGAGCTCCGGGCCGATCTGCTCGATGACGGCGAGGACGGCCTTCTCGACACCCTTGCCCTGGTAGCGGTTGGGGTCGCCGTCACGGAGCTCGATGGCCTCGAAGGCACCGGTGGAGGCGCCGGACGGAACGGCGGCACGACCCGTGCTGCCGTCGTCGAGGCCGACCTCGACCTCGACCGTGGGGTTGCCTCGGGAGTCCAGGATTTCCCGGGCTACGACGACGTCGATGGACGGCACGAGCATCTCCTTCTTGGGATGTGACGCTGGTTGTGCGGGGCGCACGCGGGCCTCGTCGGCCCTTGCTCAGCCTTGCGACTAGAGCCTAACCGTCCCGGGGCCGTCGGCCGGCACGACCGACCGGCCCGTGGACATACAGACGGTACTCATTGTTCACGTGCGGAACAAAGGGGGTCCCGATGAAGAACGGGAGAAGAGCGGGCCAAGAAGGGGACGGCGGCCCGGCGGCAAAGAGAAACCCCGCCCCGGTGCGTTCGGGGGAAAACGCACCGGGACGGGGGTCCGTGGGGGACGGGGGTGACCCTCACGTGGTCTCCACTATGGGGACCACGGCTATGGGGGAGCTGTGGTTCGGCTGGGCATCGCCCAGCACTTTCGGTGGCCGCTCCGCGGGCTGCGTCAGGTGTCCTACTTCAGGTGCAGCTGCTGGCCCGGGTAGATGAAGTCGGCGTCCTCGACGATGTCCTTGTTCAGCTTGAACAGCGCCTGCCAGCCGCCCTTGACCTTGTGCTTCTCGGCGATCGAGCTGAGGGTGTCGCCCTTGACGACCTTGTACTCGCCGTCGCCCTTCTTGACCTTCTTGCCGGCCGGGGTGGTGACGGTCTTCTTGGCGGCCGGGCGCTCGGCGGAGCGGGAGGCGGCCTGGGTGTCGGTCGAGCGGGTGCTGGTGCTGCTGCCCGACGAGCTGGAGCTGGAGGAGCTGCTGGAGCCGCTGCCGGTGTAGGTGGCGCCGGACAGGCCCGTGCCGCAGACCGGCCAGGCACCCTTGCCCTGGGCGCCGAGGACCTTCTCGGCGATCTCGATCTGCTGCGCCTTGGTGGCCTGGTTGGCCTGCGCGGCGTACTGCGTGCCGCCGTACGCGGCCCAGGTCGAGGCGGAGAACTGCAGACCGCCGTAGTAGCCGTTGCCGGTGTTGATGGCCCAGTTGCCGCCGGACTCGCACTGGGCGACGGCGTCCCACTCGGAGGCGGTGGCGGCGGAGGCGCTGCCGGCCGCCATCAGCGGGGCCGCGACGGCGACGCCGGTGACACCGGCGACAGCGATGGCGCGGACGGCCTTGGACGGACGACGGTGCTTGCCCTTGCCGGAGAACAGCATGGATCGATCCCCTCACCGACGCCTGCGAGGTGAGCTGTCGGGTTCGGGCCGGTTGAGTTGCCCGGCCGCACACCCGTGTGTCGGTGCGCGGCTTCACCCCGAGCCGGATCGGCGGCCTCAACCACCGGTCCCGGCACTTACCTTGGGTCCCCCGCTCCTGCCTACGGCGCATGACGCGACGACTGTTCCCGGGTGGCCGCTGGCAGGACTCGGCGTTGCGACGGCCGGGGCTCGTGGTGACGAGCGGCCTCGACCGTAAACAGGCGATCAGGTGAATTTCAAAGATGATCAGGGCTTCTGAGACTCATCCCACACTTTCACCAGAACGGACATTCAGCCCGAAGCGGGGCGCCAACTCCCGCCGCCTTTCGCCCTATTCGGTACCGAGTTTCAGGGTCTGACCGGGGGCGATGGCGTTCGGGTCGGAGCCGATGTCGGCCTTGTTCGCGGCATAGAGCGCGCGCCATCCGCCGTCGAGACCAAGGGAGTCGGCGATGGAGGCGAGGGTGTCGCCGTCGTGGACGGTGTAGGTGTCGCCGCCACCGGAGGCATGCCGGCCGGAGGAGGTGTCACTCTGACCGTTTGTCACACTTTCGTCCGCCGAGTCGCCGCGGTGCTTGCCGCCGCCGCTCACGGCGCCCGTGTCGACCAGGCTCCAGGAACCGCCGGTCCGCCACGAACTGTCCGACTTGTCGGACCCGGAGATGACGGGACTCTCGCTCGCCTTCGAGGCGCCGGAGCCGGAATCGGAGCCGGAGGATTCCGACTTGCCCGTCTTGTTCGACTTGCCGGATGCGTCGGCCTTGGAGTCACTGCCGGTGCTCGCGCTCGCGGAGGGGGTGGCGGAGTCGCTCCCGGAGTCCGTGGCCCCCGAAGAGGAGTCGGAACCGGAGGAAGTGGATGAGTCGGACAGCCCGGTGGACGAGTCCGACGAGCCGGATGAGCCGGAGGAACCGGATGAATCGCCCGAGTCGCCGAATCCCGTGTCGACGTTCACCGACGCGTCGTCGGACGAGAGGCCGGCCAGCAGCGCACAGGTCCGCCAGGCCTTGGTGCCCTGGTCGGCGAGTATCTTCTCGGCGACCGCGATCTGCTGCGAACGGCTCGCCTGGTCCGGAGTGCCGGCGTACTCCAGGCCCCCGTACTTGCTCCAGTCGTCCAGGGACATCTGGAGGCCGCCGTAGTAGCCCGTGCCGTTGTCGGCGCTCCAGGAGCCACCGCTCTCGCACTCGGCCACCTGGTCCCAGGTGGAACCGTCGGCCGCGCTGGCGTTCACCGCGCCGAGGAGCGGCAGTGCGATGGCGGAGCCGGTCACGCCGGCCGCGACGAGGAGCGCCGGAGCCTGGCGGGGGCGACGGTGACGACCGTTCCCGGAGAGCATGCGGAAACCTTTCGAGCGACAGCGGTGACCGGCGCGGCGGGTCCCGCAAGGGCGCCGCACTGACGGTGAACGTATCGGCAGACGATCACTTGTCACAAGTTAGTGCCGCGCAGATCACGTGAAGATCACAGAGTTGAACGCTGGTCATCTTCTGTCCGTACCCGGGTGTGAGTAGTTGAGGTACGGGACATCCCGGCGAGATTGATCTTGCTGCGGTTCCGCACTCCTGATGAGGCCCGGGTGTGCTGCATACGGCAGCGGTCTCGTCCTCTTCGGGTTCGGGCCAGGGGCCGAAGGGACCGTGGGCCGCCGGTCGGCCGACGCGCGGGGCGGGTCAGTTGCGCGTGCCGGCCGGTGGGCCGACGACGGTGGTGAGCTGAAGTTTGGTCTCGTCCTCGCTGCCCGGCGCGGCGGTCATGATGACGATCTTGAGCTCGGTGTCGCCGTCGGTCAGGACATCGCAGTCCACCGTGACCGGGCCCACCGACGGGTGGTCGACCGTCTTGCGGACCTCGCGGTTCGCGGTCACCTCTCCCGTCGCCCACAGCTCGGCGAACCTCTCGTTGCCTGCGTTCAGGTCGCGGACCAGCGCGGCCAGGCGACTGTCCCGGGGGAAGCGGCCGGTGGCGCGGCGCAGGTCGGAGACGAGGGCGGCGTCGGCGGTGTCGGGGTCCGTATCGGTGACCGGCCACAGCGCGAGGGGGGTGTGATCGGCGCCCACCGGGAACCTGTCGCGGGCGAAGTTGCGCATCCGCGGCGGCGAGGCCAAGGGGTCGCCCAGCAGGGCGGCCCACCCGTGGTTCCACCACACCAGTTGCCAGTCCGCCGCGAACACGGCAACCGGCACGTCTCCGAGGCGGACGAGCACTCGTTGCATACCGGGCGGGAGATGGTCGCAGATCGTGCCGTCCGCCGGCGGCACGATCCGGGCCAGGCGGTAGAGGTGGTCCCGCTCGGCGGTGGACAGCTGGAGGGCGCGTGCCAGGGACGACACCACCGACGCCGAGGGTGTCGTGGCCCGCCCCTGCTCCAGGCGCACGACGTAGTCGACCGACACTCCGGCCAGGTCGGCCAGTTCCTCGCGCCGCAGCCCGACAGCCCGGCGCTTGCGGACGACCGGCAGCCCGGCGGCCGACGGGGGCAGCCGGTTCCGCCATGTGCGGATCGCCGCGCCCAGTCCGGCCCCAGGGGGTGTCGTCGTCATGCTCTTCATCCTCCCGCGTCCCCGATCACATGCGGGGGGCGCGAAGGTGGTACTGGTCTTCCCACCGTCGAATCGTCCCTGGTCCAGCTCCCTCGTCCAGGCAACCATCGAAGGCATGACGATCACTTTCATCACCGGAGCCAACAAGGGCATCGGCCGCGAGACCGCCCGCCGCCTCATCGCGTGCGGGCACACCGTTCTCCTGGGAGCCCGCGACCGTGAGCGGGGTGAGGAGGCAGCCGCCGCGCTGGGCGCACGCTTCGTCCCCGTCGACGTGACCGACGACGCGTCCGTGGCCGCCGCCGCGGACGTCGCCGAGCACGAGGGCAGGATCGACGTCCTGATCAACAACGCGGGGGTCCAGGGTCCCTTCGGTGATCCCGGCGACCTCACCGCCGCCGACGCCCGCGCCGTCCTCGACGTCAACGTCATCGGCGTGGTCCGCACCACCACCGCGTTCCTGCCGCTGCTGCGCCGTTCGGACGACCCCGTGATCATCAACGTCAGCAGCGGCATGGGCTCCCTCGCCTTCACCCACGACCCCGGCCGGTCCGAGTCGCAGGTCGCCGTGCCGCTGTACGCCTCCTCGAAGGCGGCGCTGACGATGTTGACCACGCAGTACGCCAAAGCGCTCAAGGACATTCGCGTCAACGCCGCCGACCCCGGCTACACCGCGACCGACATAAACGGTCACAGCGGCTCCCAGACCGTCACCGAGGGCACGGACGCGATCGTCGCCCTCGCCACCGAGGGGCCAGGTGCCGGCACCGGACGCTTCATCGACCGCCATGGCGAGATCGCCTGGTCCTGACACCGGCGGTGCCGGGTCACCGGCCCTGGAAAGTTCCGGCACTTGAACCGCTTCTGGATCTCCGCCGCGTGCTCGTACACCGTCGATCGGCGCTCCGGGTACCGCTTCACGCACGAGGCGTCGGCGATGCCGAGCTGCCCGGCCAGGCACTCCACGGCCTCCCACGGCACCGCGAGTGGGTCCTCACCCAGGAACCGGCCGATGTGGCGGACCGTGCAGATCTGCAGGGCCATGCCCAGGCGATGTGCGTCCGTACGACGCAGGACGATCAGGTCACGGTCGTCATCGTCGAGAAAGAAGAACCGCTCCAGTTCCGGGCGGGTGGGCACCTCGGTGAACGTCCCGTACGCCTCGGCCTTTATCTGTAAGCGGTATCGACCCCGGGCAGCCGCAGCCGCTTGACGGCATGCGGCGGACGGTAGCCATACCTCGACAGCGATCGAGGAACTTCCTGTACCTCAACTACTCACACCCGGCACCGGCCGGAGAGGGGCTTCAACGGGTGGGCGTGAACTCCACCGGGAGGGTGCGCAGTCCGCGCATGATGAGTCCGCCGCGCCACCGCAACTCCCCCTCGTCGACGCCGAGTCGCAGGTCCGGAAGGCGCGTGAGGAGGCCGGCGAGCGCGGTCTGGCCCTCCAGGCGGGCGAGCGGTGCGCCGAGGCAGTAGTGGATGCCGTGGCCGTATCCGAGGTGCTGGTTGTCCCGCCGGGCGAGGTCCAGGGTGTCCGGCTCCGCGAACCGCTCCGGGTCCCGGTCCGCCGCGGCCAGGACGACCAGGACCGGGTCGCCGGGCGCGATGTGCTGCCCGCCGATCGCGACCGGCTCGGTGGCGAACCGCCAGGTGGCCAGCTCCACCGGCCCGTCGTAGCGGAGCAGTTCCTCGACACCGGTCTCCAGCAGCCCGCGCTCGCCGGCGGCCAGGGACTCCTGCAGCCGGGTCCGCTGCCCGGGGTGGGTGAGCAGCGCGTACATGCCGTTGCCGATCAGGTTGACGGTGGTCTCGAAGCCGGCGAACAACAGGATGAAGGCCATGGCCGCGGCCTCGTTCTCGGTGAGGTGCTCACCGTGGTCCGAGGCCCGGATGAGCCCCGAGATGAGGTCCTCGCCGGGGCCTGCCTCTGCGGGCAGCGCCTCCCGCTTCCGGTGGATCAGCTCGGCCAGATACCCGCGCATCTTCTTCACGGACCGCGCGACCCCGCCCCGTGGACCGCCCCCGTGCCGGATCATCATCCCGGCCCAGTCCCGGAAGTCGTCCTGGTCCTCCGGCGGTACGCCGAGCAGGTCGCAGATGGCGTAGATGGGGAGCGGGAAGGCGAACTCGTGGATGAGGTCGGCCTCGCCCCGCTCCGCGAACCCGTCGATGAGCCGGTCGGTCAGCTCCCGCACCCGCGGTGCGAACTCGGCCACCCGGCGCGGGGTGAACGCCTTGCTCACCAGCCGCCGCAGCCGGGTGTGGTCCGGCGGGTCGATGTTCAGCAGATGCGTCATCAGCTCGGCCTTGCGCTCCCCGGGGATACCGGTCTTCCCCTTGGCGTGCGCGGGCTCGTCGTGGTGCGCGGGGTTCTTGGACAGCCGGGGGTCGGCGAGGGCCTGCTTCGCGTCGGCGTACCGGGTGACCAGCCAGGCCTCCACCCCGCTGGGCAGCCGGGTCCGCCGCACCGGCTCGTGCTCCCGCAGCCAGGCGTAGGCGGGGTAGGGGTCGGCGGCGAACTCCCAGGTGAACAGGTCGGGTGCGGCGGTCACTTCGCCACTCCCTCCGCCGCCCGCACCGCGTCCCGGTAGGCCCGGGCCGCCGCCCGCAGGGCCGCCTCCGGATCGACGCCGTCGGCCTCGGCGCGGGCCGCCAGTGCGAGGAGTTCGTAGCCGATGCCCGGCGCCTGCGGCAGCGGTACGTCGAGGCCGGCCGTGCGGACCCGGGAGGCCAGCTTCGCCGCCAGTGCGAGGCCCGGCTGTGCGAGGGGTATCCCGTCCGTCACCGACTCGCGCCGCTTCTCCACCGCCTTGGTGCGCAGCCAGTGCTCCTTGACCTCCTCAGGCGTCGACGCGGTCTCGTCGCCGAAGACGTGCGGGTGGCGGTGGATGAGCTTGGCGACGATGCCTCCCGCGACGTCGTCGACGGAGAAGGGGGCGTCCGGGTCCTCCTCCGCGATCCGCGCGTGGAAGACGACCTGGAGGAGCACGTCGCCCAGCTCCTCGCGCAGTTCGTCGCGGTCGCCCGCCTCGATCGCCTCGACGAGTTCGTACGCCTCCTCGATGCCGTACTTCGCGAGGCCGCGGTGGGTCTGCCGGGACGACCAGGGGCACTCCGCGCGGATCCGGTCCATGACCTGGACGAGGTCGAGGAGACGGGCGCCGGGCAGGTCGTAGGAGGCGGGCAGGAGCTCCAGCTCGGGCATCCGCACCCGGCCGGAGCCGGCCAGCCGGGCCAGGCCGTCGGTGAGGGCCGGCTCGCCCTCGCCCGTCGCCACGACCACCACCGTCCGGCCGCCGGCGCAGGCGTGGACCAGCTCCTCCGCGGTGGGGGCGGCCTCGTCCACGGCGGTGCCTGCCTCCCGCAGGTACGGCAGCTGCGGATGCGCGCCGTCCGCGCACAGCACGCGGTCCGCCGCGCGCAGTGCCTGCCAGGCGGGCCAGGACAGCAGGCCGGGGGCGACCCGGTGGCTGGTGGTGAGCAGGACGACCCGGCCGGCGTCGGCGGCCGCGGGAGAGGGGTCCGGGGTGGTGGGTTCGGGCCTGGTGGTGTTCACGCTCCGAACGTAACGCACCGCCGCCGCTCACCTCGCGGTTCGTCCACAGGGCGGAGGCGATCAAGTGATCGTATGACTGCAGCCGCCGCGGTCACCGCAGTGACCGCGGTCGCCGCAGTGACCGCACGTGATCGCGACGGAGGTGCTCGCTGCGGAGGTGACCTCCCCGGTGGCCCTTCCTACGCCGACACCTGCGTCCCGCCCGAGGTGACCTCCCGTACCCACGGGGTCTTGGCGTCCACCCGGCTGCTCTTCTGGACGTCCCAGGCGCCGTAGCGCGGGTTGAGGTCGACGTGGAGTTCCTTGGACGCGTTGGCCAGGGCCTTCCAGAAGGCGGGCTGCGAGGTGTCGGTGCCGAGCACCTCGGCGAGCTTCTTGGCCTCCACCTGGAAACGGAGGTTGTCGTCCAGCCGCTGGGGGGCGATGCCGTACTTCTGCAGCCAGGCCGTCTGCAGCGCCGCCGAACCGCCGGCCTGCTGTTCGAGCCCGGAGCGCATCTGCTCGACCTCCGCGCGGGTGACGCTGACGCCCGCGGTCCGGGCGGCCCGGTGCAGCACCTTGTCGAGGACCATGTTGTACAGGGTGTCCCGGGTGAGGCTGCTGGTGGAGGAGAGGACCTGCTGGTACTGCGTCTCGTCGGGCACCGCGGCGCGCTGCGCCCGGCGCACCTCGTTCACCCGGTTCTCCAGCTGCGAGACGGTGATCCGCTGGCCGCCCACGACGGCCGCCGCGCCCGGGTGCGCGTCGCTTCCGCAGGCGGTCAGGAAGGGGGCCGCGGCGGCGATCGCGGCGGAGAGGAGGAGCGCGGTGCGACGGCGGCGGTGCAAGGGTGCCTCCCGAGGAGATTGTGCGACGGTGCACAAAGTCTTGCGGTGATCGATGGTAGGCAGTGGGCAAGCTCTGGCCAACCCATTCGACCAACGATTCACACGCGCTTCCGGCACCGCCGCACCACCCTCCGGAAGGGTTTGCGGTACTGATCCCGTACGAATCCCGCTCAGCCGGTGATCGCCACCGGGGCGTCCCACGCGTCACGGTCCACTGTGATCGTGTAACCGCCGCGCGTCTCCTTGCTGTTCACCATGTACTGGTGGGCCCGGCTGTGCCCGGTGTACTGGGAGGCGCCGAACGGCCAGTCCGTGGTCGTGGTGTTCTGCTTGTCCCACAGCGCGTACCAGAGGTTGCCCGGCAGGTCGGTCTTGTCGGTGGCGTTCGCGATCGCCTTGGCGCTGGAGCTGGTGAAGCCGTAGTAGCCGGCGCGGTAGGTCTTCGCGCGCAGTTCCTTGTCGAAGGCGCGGACATAGGTCAGCACGGCGTTGTTGCACGACGTGTTCGTCGTGTCGTACGCCTCCATGTCGAGGTAGATCGGGCTGCCGGCCTTCATGCCGAGCGCGGCGGCCTTGGCCACGGCGTCGTCGGCCTCGGACTTGCCGACGGAGGCCGCGGTGGACGCGCTGATCTTCACGGAGCCGCCAGATCCGCAGGACGGCTGGGAGCCGACGTAGAGCGGGATGAGCTTCCACCCGACCGCGGAGACGGACTTGACCCAGGAGGCGGTGAGGTTGGGCTGGGCGCAGCCGCGGTTCTTGCCGCCGATGTAGACGGCGGCGGCGCCGTAGAAGCCGGTGTTCCAGGCCTTCATCACGGTGGCGGAGGGCGCGGCGCAGGTGTCGAACGCGCGGCCGGTGAAGGTCTTCTGGGCGGGCCAGGTGGTGGCCGCCATGGAGGTCTGCGCGGCGATCCCGGCCCCGGCGACGACCGCGGCACCCGCCACGCCCCAGGTGATGTATCTGCGCTTCCTCGACTGCCGATGGCTGGACATGCCGGAACCCCACCCCTGTTGTCTTTACCCGTGTCTTTGCCTGTGCCGTCGCTGTGCGACAGGTTGTGCGAAAAGCACGTGCAGTATGCACTGTGCGGGAGCTAGCCGCGCATCTGCCCCAGCCAGTGGAGCGTCCGCCGCACCTCGCCTGCCAGCGGGTGGCCGGGGCCGTGCAGCCGTTCCACGTCGAACAGCAGCCGGGTGAGCGTGTCGTGGGCGGCCGGCCGGTCGCCGAGGGCGAGCAGCAGATGCCCGATCCGGCGGCGCACCTCGTGCGCGAGCTGCGGGTCGCCGGCCACGTACTGGTTCTCGTAGTACGGCAGCAGCGCGCGGTACTCCGCGAGCGCCGCCGCCGGTTCGCCGAGCTGTTCCAGGCACTGGGCGGTCTCGTAGCGGAAGCGCAGGGCCTGCGGGTCGGCCTGGCCCGCCTCGGCGGCACGTTCGTCGGCGAGCCGGCGCAGTTCGGGCAGCGCCCGCCGGTACTGCCCGTCGTCCATCAGCGTGGCCGCGTACTGCTTGCGCAGGGTGCGGACGACCGTGGAGCGCTCACCGTGCTGGTCGGCGGCGGCAGGCAGGATCGCGCCCAGGATGTCGACGGCCTGGGTGATGCGCCCCTCCCCGAGCAGCCGCTTGACCTCGTCGACGGCGGCGGCGACGTCCGGCCTGTCGGGTACGGCGGCGGCCGGGGCGGCGGGCTGGGGTGCGGGGGTCCGCGCCCGGTCGGGCCAGGGGGCGTGCGGGCGCAGGAAGGGGCGCGTGGGGTCCAGGGGCGACCCGGACGGTGTCCCGCGCGCGGGCAGGAGCGTCGCCAGGTCCTCGTAGACCTCCTGCGCGGACGCCGGGCGGTGCTGCGGGTCCTTGGCGAGCAGGCGCAGCACGAGGCTCTCCAGCGGCTCGGGGACCTCGGGGCGGATCCGGCGTACCGGCGCCGGCGGCTCGTACAGGTGCCGGTGCAGCACGCCGAGCGCCGTGGATCCCGCGAACGGGACCTCTCCGCTGAGCAGTTCGTGCAGCAGCACGCCGAGCGCGTAGAGGTCCGTGTACGGGCCGACCGCGCCGCCCATCGCCTGCTCGGGCGCCATGTAGGCGGGCGAGCCGATCGGGGAGCCGGTGTGGGTGAGACGGGTGGTGTCGGTGTCCATGACGGAGGCGACGCCCAGGTCGAGGACGGTGACGGTGCCGTCCTGCTTCACCATCACGTTGCGCGGCTTGAGGTCGCGGTGGACGATCGGCACCGCGTGCACGGCGCTCAGCACGGCGCACAGCTGCGCGGCCACCGCCACCGCCCACTGCCACGGGTACGGGTCGTGCTCGGCCAGGTGGTCGGAGAGGTCGGCACCGTCCACGTACTGCATGACGAGGAAGAGCTCCTCGCCCTCGCTGCCCGCGTCGTGCACGGTGACCAGGCCGGGATGGTCGACCTGCGCGGTGACCCGGCACTCCCGCAGGAACCGGCGGCGCAGCTCCTCCGCCTCCGCGCCCGCCACCTTGTCGGGGCGCAGCAGCTTCACCGCCACCCGCCGGTCGAGCCGCTGGTCGTACGCCGTCCACACCTGGCCCATGCCGCCCTGCCCGATGAGCGTGGACAGCTCGTAGCGGCCGGCGACGACACGTCCTGCGGCCACGGTCACCGTCCGCCCTCGTGGCCGCCCTCGCGGTGCCCGTCGTGCTTGCGCAGATAGTCACTGAGCTCGTCGAGCTCGGCGCGCACCTGCTCGATCCGGGCGGGTGCCGGGCGCTGGGGCGGCGCGGGTATCGGCGGCTGCGCGAGCGGCGGCCGGGGCAGCGGGGGGACGGAGTGCGCGGGCGGGACCGGGGTGTGCGGGGGCATCGTCCCCGTGCTGTACGGCGAGGCCGGGGTCGGGTAGGCGAACTGCTGCGCCGCGTAGGCCTCGCGCTGCCGCTGGAAGTGGCGTACGTCGGCCGCCAGGTAGTAGACGACGGCGCCCAGGAGCGTGCCGAACAGCAGCGCGATGCCCAGGTAGCCGCCGGGGGTGTGCACGTCGTCGCCGGGTTCGCTGCCCAGCAGCACGATGCTGAGGACGTCGGCCGCCACCGCCGTCACCAGGAGGCCGACGTCGACCGGCCTGCGGGTCACGACGGCCAGCCGCAGCAGCATCGCCCACGCCAGGAAGCCGACGCTGAACACCCCGAGCGCCACGAACACCACACGCAGCAGGGCCAGTACCGCGTTGTGCGGCGGCCGCCGCACCGGCTGCGCATGGCCCTGGCCTTGCATGGTCGCTCCTGTGTGCCTGGTACCTGGAAAAGGGCGTACGTGCCCGTCCCGTGCCGATCCGCCCGCGGACGACACCGGTCGTGCGATGGTCGGATCGAGCATATGGCCCGGCACGGACAACCGGTTCGGGTTGTACCGAACCGTTGTCGGACCGACTGCGGGGCGATCCCGGCAATTCCCTGCCGGTCCGTGCCGATCCCGGCCGGAGGTCAGCCGGGCGCGACGGTGCCGTCGGTGAGGCCGTCGTACATCCCGCGTACGAGGTGCTCCCCGAGCCGGCTCGCGTGGCGCAGCGCCCGCTCGAACTCGTCGAGGGCGCGGAACCGCGCGCCGTAGCGCCGCTGTTCCTCCAGGGGCAGCCGGGGCAGCTGCAGCCGGCGCACGTCCAGCCGGGTCGCCGTGGAGGCGTAGCTGCTGGCCTGCCGGTTGTTGGCGGTGCCGCGCAGGAAGCCGGCGAGGAACCACGGGTCGAGGGCCGTGCGGTCGGGGCGCAGCAGCACCAGGTTGCGCCCCAGGGCGGCGCCCGCCGTCGCGTCGTCGATCACGCGTGCCACCGAGCCGCCGCCGAGGACCGGTACGACGACGTCGCCCGGCTCGGTCAGCACGGCCTCCTCGTCGCTCTCGGGAAGCGTGCCGGAGGGAGCCGTCGCGGCAAGGACGTCGTGGTCGGTGAGCACGGGCACGCGCGCGTGGCCGCCGTTGCCTCCGGTGCGCAGCAGCAGCGCGCCGCCGCGGGCGAGTTCGCCGACGGTGGTGAGCGGCCACCGCGCGGGCGGCGCCTGGTCGGCCGGGGGCGGGGTGAGGTCGACGGTCAGGCGCAGGGTCGCGCCGAGCCGTTCGCGGACCTCCGTGAGCTCCTCGGCGCCGTCGGCCGCGGCGGCCGGGGGCAGGTGGCGGGCGGGCGCGAGGTCCACGTCGTCGTCGAGGAGTTCGATGACCGGCACCGATCGGGCCAGCCCCGGCCGTGCCACCGGCCCGCCGTCGCGCTCGAAGGCACGCCAGGCGTCCAGGACGGCGTCCCGTACCGCCGCCAGGTCGGGGCCGCCCCGCCCGTCCCCGGCGAACCTCCCGGTGTCCACGAGCAGCACCTCGGGCGTGGCCGGCGTCCGGTCCGGCCGGCGCAGCACCCACAGGTGCAGCGGGATGCTGTGCGGCGGCGCCGCCCCGGCCGGCAGCGCGACGAGCGCCCGCAGCGCGCCCCGGCGCAGCAGGTCGGCGCGGATCCGGCGTCCGGAACGGCGGGACGCGACGGCCGGCGGCATCAGCAGGACCGCGGTGCCGCCGTCGGCGAGCCGGGCCAGGGCGTGCTGCACCCAGGCCAGTTCGGACTCGGTGCGCGCGGGGAAGCCGTACTCCCAGCGCGCGTCGTACGCCAGCTCGTCGTGGCCCCAGTTGCGCTCGTTGAACGGCGGATGGCACAGCACCGCGTCCGCGCGCAGCTCCGGGAAGGCGTCGGCGCGCAGGGTGTCGCCGGCGGCGCCGTGCACGCCGGCCCGGGAGTGCAGCGCGAGCCGCAGCGCGGTGAGCGCGGCGAGATCGGGGGCGCTGTCCTGGGCGTACAGCTCCTGGTCGGGGCGGACGCCGACGGCCCGCAGCAGGGCGCCGGTTCCGCAGGCCGGGTCCAGCACGGTGCGGGCGGGACCGGCCAGGTCGGCCATGAGACCGGCGAGTTCGGACGGGGTGAGCGTGTACTGGCGCGGGTTGGCGTCCAGGTGCCGCCCCAGCAGGAACTCGAAGGCCTGCCGGGCCCCGGCCTCGGCGGCCAGTTCGGCCGCGCCGCGCAGGAGGGGGACGGAGGGGAGGAGCTGGGGGCCGGTGGGGGTGGCGACGGCGGAGGAGGGGGCGGAGGCGGCGGAGGGAGCAGAGGGAGCAGAGGGAGCGGAGGGAGCGGAGGGAGCGGAGGGAGCGGAGGGAGCGGAGGGGGAGAAGGAGGCGGCGGCGGAAGCGGTGGGGTGTGAGGTGTTCACACCTCCCGCACCACCGGATCGGTTCACACCCGCTGCGGCGCCCGGCCTGTTCACAGCTTCGGCGGCGTCCACGTCCGGGCCGCTGTGAACCGTGCGCTCGGGCGCCCCGCGGAGACGCGCGGTCAACACCTGGTCCAGTGCCGCAGGCAGCATCGCGGCCAGCCGCTCGTCCGAGCCGGCGCTCGCGTGCAGCCAGACGGTGGGGCGCTCGTGGATCAGCAGCAGCACGCAGCCCGCGTGCACCAGCGCCGTCAGCGCGCCGTCGGGGTGCCCGACGAGTTGCTGCCAGACCCGCTCGCGCAGCGGGACCTGGGCGAGTTTGCCCTGCCTGCGCAGCCAGGACTCGACCTCGGCGAGCGCGAAGGACGGGCTGGTCTCGGTGCCGCCGACCGGCTTGGGGAAGTCGGCGTGCCGGCGGCGCCAGTTGCTGACGGCGGCGCGGCCCACGCCGGCGAGCCGTGCGATGCCGGCCGCGGTCACCTCAGTGGTGTTGTCCTGCACGCGGCTTCCGCTCCCCTCGTCCCATGTGTGCACCGAGCATACCGACGCGCACAAGATCCCCCGCTTCACGCACGTGTACACATCGCCTCGGTTGTTTCATGTTGACTCGGTTCACAGCCTCTGCTGTTATTGACCCACCGCTTCTACAACTCCCCGAAGGACTCCCGATGCGCCTCCAGTCCCGTGCCGTGCTGCTGATGGCCGCCGCGGCCCTCCCGCTGGCCCTGACCGCCTGCTCCGCCGGATCCACCGGTGCCGGCACCGACTCCGGTACCGGCACGAGCGCCGAGCCCGCCAAGGCGAAGGACCCCAACTCCGGCCTGTTCACGGGCACCCGGCTGAAGAAGGCGCTGGCGCCCGCATCGGCCTTCCCGTCCGGCCTCGCCCTCGAGTCCGACGGCTCCGCGGACAGCGGCGGCCAGTTCCTCTCCCCGGCCGGGCGGAAGGCGGGGAAGCCGGACTGCACGAGGCTGGAGACCACGTCCTGGATCCAGGTGTCCGGCTACAAGGGCGGGGTGTCGTTCGCGCAGAACGGCTACGCGAGCAAGACCGAGGAAGTGGACCAGGAGATCGACGCCTTCCAGGGCACCACGGCGGCCGCGGTGATGAAGGCGCTGCGGACCGTCGCCGCCGAGTGCGCCACGTACACGGACACCGACGCGCACGCCAAGGTGAAGCTCACCGGCAGCGACACGGCCGGACTCGGCGACGAGGCCTTCACGATGACGCTGACGAGCGGCTACTGGGAGAACGGCACCACGTTGATAGCGGCGCGTTCCGGCGGTTCCGTGGTCACCGTGCTGTCCACGGCCGGCGGCGACGACGGGGCCGCGTCCGCGAGGAAGGTGACGACGACGATCCTGTCGGCGCTGAAGAAGTAGCCCGTTCCGTTCCCGTGAAGGATGCCGATGCGCCTGACGTCCCGCCCCGCCGACCGGGCGGCCGCCGGCGAACCCGCCGTACGAGATCGCGGCGTGCCCGGAACGCCGCTGCGTGCCGTGCTCGTTCTCGGCCTGCTCCTCGGGTTCTACGTGCTGGCCCTGCTGCTGCTCCTCGTGCTGGCGGGCCTGGACCTCTTCCTCGCCCGGGGCCCCGGCCTCACCGTCGTGGCGGTCGAGGGCTACCTCGGCTCGCTGGCGATCGCCTGGTGCGTGGTGCGGGTCGTCCTGCTCACCCGCGGCCCCGGAGACGGACCCGACGAGGTGCGCGGAGTGCCGCTGACACCGAGTGAGCAGCCGGAGCTGTGGCGGCAGGTGCGCAACCTGGCCGAGCGGGTGGGCACCCGGCCGCCCACGGAGATCCGGGTGGTCCCAGGGGCCAACGCCATGGTGCGGGAGGACGCCCGGTGGCTCGGGCTGGTCGCGGGCGAACGGCGGCTCTTCCTCGGCGTGGCGCTGCTGATCGGCCTGCCCCAGGACGAACTGGACGCCGTGCTCGGGCACGAACTCGGCCACTACGCCCACGACGACACCCGGCTGGGCGGCCTGCTCTGGGCGCTGCACGGCAGGCTGCAGCACACCGTCCACACCTTGCGCCGGCGGGCTGCGCGTGACGAGGCCGAGGCGAAGGCGAGGACCGCCCGCCGGGCCGCCCGGCGCCGGGCGGCGGGCAGGCCGCCCGCGGTCCAGCGGAAGCCGACGCCGGGCCCGGACCACTATCTGGCCCTCGTCTTCTGCGCGTACGCGCGGCTGTGCCTGCGGCTGACCGAGGCCGTCAGCCGCAGGCAGGAGTACGCGGCCGACCTGGTGGCCGCCCGCGTCGCCGGACGGGACACCACGGCCGCCGCACTGCGCCGCATCCCCGTGCTCGAAGCCGCCGACGACCTCTATCTGCGCGAGTACGCCCTGCTGGGGCGGGACGCCGGCCTGCTGCCCCCGGAAGGGCAGTTCCACGGGGGTCTCGCCCTGCTGCTCGCGGACTGCGCACGCCGGGCGGAACTGGACGCGTGGGCCCGCGGGCCGCTCCAGGAGGTGGTCCCCGAGGAGAGCTCTCCCTACGACAGCCACCCGCTCACGGCCGACCGCATCGCGGCCCTGACGTCGCTCCCCGACGACGGACGCACCACCACGCACCCCCGGCGCCCCGCCCTCGCGCTGTTCCGGGAGCCGGACCGCGTCCTCACCGCACTCGAACGAGCCGTACTGAGCGCGCAGACGCTGTCCTGGCGGCGCGTGCCCTGGGCGGAACTGCCCGCGTGGACCCGGCGCGAGAGCTGGGCGCGGGAAGCGGGGCCGCTGCTGGACGCCATGGCCCAGGTGACCGGCGCGCGGAGCGTCGGCGGGTCCCCGGCATCCGCGGTGCCGCACCTCCACCAGCTCCTCGACCTGATCGACCACGGCCTGCTGTACGACATCGCCGGCCGGCTGCCCAGGTCGGAGCAGTCCGGCCGGAGCAGCGGGCGCGCGGCACGCGAGTTCGCCAGGACGGCCTTCCGCACCGCCCTGCGCCGGCTCGCCCTGCTCGCCGCGCTGGACACCGGGCTGTGCCGGTGGGAACTGTGCTGGGCCGGACCCGCGGTGCGGGTGGTGGCACCCGAACGGTTCGCCGAGGCGCTGGAGGAAGCCCTGGACCACGCGATCGCCGAGCCGCCCGGCACAACCCCCCTGCGGGCTCTGCTGACCGGCGGCAGCCATACTCGGACAGCCTCCCCGGCCGTCTCGACAGCCGCTCCCTTCGACGGCCGCTACCCGAAAGACCCGACATGAACGTCCTGATCGACATAGCCGGTGCCGGCGCCCTCCTCTACGCGGCCGTCACCATCCCGCGCAACGCCCGCAAGGCGCGTGCGCTCAGGGCGGAGGCGAAGGCCAAGGCGCCGGTCAACATCGACCCCGCCAAGTACGGGCTGGTGCCCGCGGCCCAGCTCGACAGCCGTTTCGCGGGCCCCGATCCCGAGGCCGACGCGGTCGCCGCGGCCGCCCTCGCGGGTGACTGGCGGCGGGCCGCCGGCTACCTGGCCGGTGCGGGCCGCGACTGGGACCTGCGGTGGTACCGGCTCGGCATCCTCGTACACGCCGCCGCCGAGGACGACGCCTGGCTCAAGGCGTGGCGGACCGAGTACCCCGGCGACCCGTCCGCCGCCCTGGTGCACGCCGAAGCGCTGGTCGTGCTCGCGGGCAAGGTCCGCGGCGCGAAGTCGGCGAAGAGCACCACGGCGGAGCAGTTCGAGGGCTTCCACCGGCTGCTGGCCGAGGCGCTGCCTGCTTGCCGGGAAGCCGCCTGGATGGCGCCCGAGGACCCCTGTCCGTGGATCGCGCAGATCACCATCGCGCTGGGACTCGGCTGGTCGCACGACGACTTCCGGGCACTGTGGGCCGAGATCACCGCCCGCGACCCGCACCACTTCGGAGCCCACATGAGCGCGCTGCAGTACTGGTGCGCCAAGTGGCGTGGTTCGCACGAGCTGATGTACGCGTTCGCCGAACAGGCCGCGGCCGCCGCACCGCAGGGCAGCCTGCTGCCCGTCCTGCGCCTGGACGCCCTGATGGAGCACTCGTTCCGGGAGCCCGGGACACCCGTGTACGACCAGCCGTTCGTGCAGGCGGCCGTGGACGCCACCCTGGACGCCGTGGACCGCGTTCCGGCCGGACACCACCGGCTGCCGACGGTACGGCACCTGCTGGCGGACGCCATGTTCCGGACGAAGCGCTACCCGGAGGCCGTCGAGCAGTTCCGGGCGGTCGGCGGACACGTCGGCAGCCCGCCGTGGTCGTACTCCGCCAACCCGGTCAAGGCGTTCGTCTTCGCCCGCACCAACACCTTCGTGGCGTGGGAGAAGGCGGGCCGCCCGGCCCCTCCGCCGCGCGGCCGGTACCCGGGCCAGTGACACACGCGGCGGTCCCGGGCCGGTTCAGCGCGCCTTGAAACGGGACGGTGCCTTGGTCGGGTTGCCGCCCGAGGGGAGTTTCTGGCCCGGACAGGAGGCGAGCACCTTCTTCATCGCGGCCTTCTCGGCGGAGGTGACCCACAGGCCGTACTTCTTCTTCACGGCGACCTGCGCGGCCACGTAGGTGCAGCGGTAGGACTTGTCGGGCGGCAGCCAGGTGGCGGTGTCGCCGTCGCCCTTGCCCCGGTTGGCGCTCGCGTCGACAGCCAGGAGGTTGAGCGGGTCGTTGGCGAGGGCTATCCGCTTGCTGGCGTCCCAGTCGGCCGGGTGCCTGTTCCAGACCGTATGGAACGTGGTCACGGCAGCACGGCTCCCGCGGCCCGCGGCTGATACCGACTGTGTCGGCCTTTGTCAGCTGCCGCACTGCGTCAGCATCATCCGCTTGTCCGCGGCCGTCACCGGAAGGTCGTACTTGAGTGACACCTGGGCGAAGCGCACCACGTAGGAGCAGCGGATCTGCTTGTTGGGGGGCAGCCAGGTCGCGGGCCCCGAGTCGCTCTTGGCGCCGTTGGTGGGGCCGTCCACGGGGATCAGGTTGAGCGGGTCGTTGGCGATGTCCTCCCGCTTGTCCTTCGTCCAACGGGAGGCACCCATCTGCCAGTCGTACGACAGCGGCATGACGTGGTCTATCTGCACCGTCGTGGCGTGAGGCTTGGTCCATTCGATGGTCTTACCGGTGTACGGATCGTGCAGTGTCATGGAGGCGACGACGCAGTCGGATCCGGCCCGGAACCGGACCTTCTCGCCATCGCGTTTCAAGAGATCGTTTCGCGAGTCACAGCCGTTGCGAGCAAAGGGTATGGCGCCTGGAGCCGAGTCCATCCAGGCGTAGCCGAACTTGTCCCTCTCGTACCCCGTCTTCGGCCCGCGTCCCTTCGTCGCCACTTTTTCGATCAGCGACCGCGCCTTCGCCCTGTCCTCCGTGGAGGTGATCACCCCCAGCCCCGGCTTCGTGCCGTCAGGATTGTCCAGCGGGTTCACGGCCCGGCCATCACCGGCGGTCGAGACGGCGGAACCGGAGGATCCACTGCCCTCAGGTGGAGCAATGTCCTTGCAGCCTGTGATCAGGATTCCGGTGGCCGCCAGTACGGCGGATGCCACAACAACACGCCGACCCACAGCGCTGTACCTCATGTGCCTCTCAGTACGCATGGCCCACCACCCCCAGAATGAGCTGCGAAAACCATGCGATCATGCCGCGCAGCATAGAGATAACCCGGGTGTCGCAGGAGTTGGAGTCGGTGTCCGCCCAGGCGGAGCCGAACCTCTCCCGGGAGTAACCGGTCTTCGGCGCACGCCCCTTGACGGTCAGCGAGTCGGCGGCCGTCAGGGCCGCTCCCCCGCCGGTCGCGCCCGGGGCTCCCGAAGCCTCCTTGTTCTGCAGGTCCTTGCAGCCGGCCACGGCGAACACCATGACGACGGCCACGACCGCCCCGCCCCTCAGACGCGCCACGTGCGCCCCCTCCTCCTTGCCCCGGTCCGCCTACGCACGGGCGGATTTCCGCTGGTCCCAAGGTGACCGCCGGGCGGTTCGCCCCGGACACGGCGCAGAACGACACATGCCCGCAACCCGGCCTTGTAGGCGTCCGGTTGCCACCCCGGCCGAAGCCCGCGCCGTCCGCTTTCGCGCCCGCTCACTCCCCGCGGCGGGCGAACGCCCCCCGACGGCCCGCCTCACACCCTGCCGCGCGCCCACGGCTCCCGGCCGGGCAACGGACCGCGGAGCCACGGCTTCACGACGCCGTGACTCCGCCGCTCCGTGACTTCGCGGCTCCGTGACTTCGCAGCACGGCGGCTCCGCGGCTCCGCGGCTTCAGGGACCGGGTCCTGCTACGACCCCAGGATCGAGGCCAGGAACTCCCCCACCCAGCTCAGCAGTTCCCGGCCGACGAGCGGCTTGCCGCCGACCTTCGCGGTCTTCGGGCGGGGCACCAGCACCTGGTGGACGGCCGGCTTGATGACGGTCCCCGGGTACAGCCGCTTGAGGCGCAGTTCCTGCGACTCGCGCAACTCCACCGGCGCGAACCGGATGTTGGTGCCCTGGAGCACGATCTCGCCGACGCCGCACGCGCGGGCGAGCATCCGCAGCCCGGCGACGAGCAGCAGGTTCTCCACCGGTTCGGGCAGCTTGCCGTAGCGGTCGGTGAGTTCCTCGCGGACCGCCCTGATGTCGTCCTCCGAGTTGGCGGAGGCGATGGCGCGGTACGCCTGGAGACGCAGCCGCTCGCCGGGCGCGTAGTCGTGCGGGACGTGCGCGTCGACGGGCAGCTCGATCTTGACCTCGAGCGGCGGCTCCTCCTCGATCTCCCCGGTCTCCAGCTGCCGCCGGTAGTCCGCGACCGCCTCGCCGACCATGCGGACGTACAGGTCGAAGCCGACGCCCGCGATGTGCCCGGACTGCTCGCCGCCGAGCAGGTTGCCCGCGCCGCGGATCTCCAGGTCCTTCATGGCGACGTACATGCCGGCGCCCATCTCGGTGTGCTGGGCGATGGTGGCGAGGCGCTCGTGGGCCGTCTCCGTCAGGGGCTTCTCCGGCGGGTAGAGGAAGTACGCGTACCCGCGCTCCCGCCCACGGCCGACGCGGCCGCGCAGCTGGTGCAGCTGGGACAGGCCGAAGGTGTCGCCGCGCTCGACGATGAGGGTGTTGGCGTTGGAGATGTCGATGCCGGACTCGACGATCGTGGTCGAGACGAGGACGTCGAACTTCTTCTCCCAGAAGTCGACGACGACCTGTTCGAGGGCCGACTCGGACATCTGGCCGTGGGCGGTCGCGATGCGGGCCTCGGGGACGATGTCGCGGAGCCTGGCCGCGGCGCGGTCGATCGACTCGACCCGGTTGTGGATGTAGAAGACCTGGCCCTCGCGCAGCAGTTCGCGACGGATGGCGGCGCCGATCTGCTTCTCCTCGTACGGCCCGACGAAGGTGAGCACCGGGTGGCGCTCCTCCGGTGGCGTGGTGATCGTGGACATCTCGCGGATGCCGGTGACCGCCATCTCCAGGGTGCGGGGAATGGGTGTGGCCGACATGGTGAGCACGTCGACGTTGGCGCGGAGCTTCTTCAGCTGCTCCTTGTGCTCGACGCCGAAGCGCTGCTCCTCGTCGACGATGACCAGGCCCAGGTCCTTGAACCTGGTCTCCGAGGAGAAGAGGCGGTGGGTGCCGATGACGACGTCGACCGCGCCCTCCCTGAGCCCCTCCAGGGTCGCCTTCGCCTCGGTGTCGGTCTGGAACCTGGAGAGCGCCTTCACGCTCACCGGGAACTGCGAGTACCGCTCGGAGAACGTCCCGAAGTGCTGCTGCACGAGCAGGGTGGTGGGCACCAGGACGGCGACCTGCTTGCCGTCCTGGACGGCCTTGAAGGCGGCCCGCACCGCGATCTCCGTCTTGCCGTAGCCGACGTCGCCGCAGATCAGGCGGTCCATCGGGACCGACTTCTCCATGTCGTCCTTGACCTCGGCGATGGTGGTCAGCTGGTCGGGGGTCTCCGCGTACGGGAAGGCGTCCTCCAGCTCGCGCTGCCACGGGGTGTCCCCGCCGAAGGCGTGGCCGGGGGCGGCCATGCGGGCGCTGTAGAGCTTGATCAGGTCGGCGGCGATCTCCTTGACGGCCTTCTTGGCGCGCGCCTTGGTCTTCGTCCAGTCCGCGCCGCCCAGGCGGTGCAGGGTGGGGGCCTCGCCGCCGACGTACTTGGTGATCTGCTCCAGCTGGTCGGTCGGGATGTACAGCCGGTCGCCGGGCTGGCCCCGCTTGGCGGGGGCGTACTCCACGACCAGGTACTCGCGGGTGGCGCCCTGCACGGTGCGCTGCACCATCTCGATGTAGCGGCCGACGCCGTGCTGCTCGTGGACGATGTAGTCGCCCGCCTCCAGGGTGAGCGGGTCGATGGTCTTGCGGCGGCGGGCCGGCATCCGCGCGCCGTCCCTGCCGGCCGCCTTCTGCCCGGACAGGTCGGTCTCGGTCAGGACGGCGAGCCGGAGCGCGGGGTCGACGAATCCGTAGTCGATGGAGCCGCACGACACGTGCACGACCGAGGGGCCGAGCTCGCCCAGGTCGACGTCGAGGCGGGCCGCGATGCCCTCGCTCCCGAGCACCTCGACCGTGCGGGAGGCGGTGCCGTGGCCCTCGGTGACGTACACCGTGCGCCAGCCGTCGGCCAGCCAGCCCTTGGTGTCGGCGAGCGCCTTCGCGGTGTCGCCGCGGTAGGTCTCCGTGGCGTGCATGCCCAGCTTGAGGGTGTCGGCCGTACCCACCACGTCCAGGGCGTGGGTGAACGACTCGTCGGCGGCGAACGGCGACACCGACCACCACATCATGTCCAGCTCGCGGGCGCGGTCGCGGACGTCCGCGATGGACCACAGGGAGGCCGCGCCGACGTCGATGGGCGCCTCGCCGCCGCCCGCGGTGGCCGCCCAGGACGCCTGGAGGAACTCCTGGCTCGTGGCCACCAGGTCGGCGGCACGGGTCCGGACCCGCTCCGGGTCGCACACCACGGCCATGGCGCCCTTGGGCAGCACGTCGAGCAGCAGTTCCATGTCGTCGACCAGGACCGGGGCGAGGGACTCCATGCCCTCGACGGCGATCCCCTCGGCGATCTTGTTGAGCAGTTCGCCGAGCTCGGGGTGTTCCTCCGCGAGGGCACGCGCGCGGGCCCGGACGTCCTCGGTGAGCAGCAGCTCACGGCAGGGGGGCGCCCACAGGCCGTGCTCGGCGACCTCCAGGGAGCGCTGGTCGGCGACCTTGAAGTAGCGGATCTCCTCGACGTCGTCGCCCCAGAACTCGACGCGCAGGGGGTGTTCCTCGGTGGGCGGGAAGACGTCCAGGATGCCGCCGCGTACGGCGAACTCGCCGCGCTTCTCGACGAGCTCCACGCGCGCGTAGGCGGCGGCCGCGAGGGCTTCCACCACCTCGTTCAGGTCGGCGCTCTGCCCGGTGCGCAGCGCCACCGGCTCCAGGTCGCCGAGGCCCTTGACCTGCGGCTGGAGCACGGAGCGTACGGGGGCGACGACGACGGAGACCGGGCCGGTCTCGGGGTCGTCGGAGCTGGGGTGGGCGAGGCGGCGCAGGACGGCGAGGCGGCGGCCGACGGTGTCGCTGCGCGGGCTGAGCCGCTCGTGCGGGAGCGTCTCCCAGGAGGGGTACTCGGCGACGCCCTCGGAGGGCAGCAGGGTGCGCAGCGCCGACGCCAGGTCCTCGGCCTCTCGGCCGGTGGCGGTGACGGCGAGGACGGGGCGGCCGGCCTCGCGGGCCAGGGCGGCGACCGCGAGGGGGCGGGCCGCGGGAGGGCCGACCAGGTCGACGTGCATGCGGTTGCCGTCCGCGGCCGCCTTGATCGCTTCCGCGAGGGCGGGGTCCTTGACGACGGCGTCGAGCAGACCGTGCAGGCTCATTCAGGCGGCTTTCGTCGGGGGGTGGGCAACGCGAAGTGCCCGGCGCGGGCTGCGACCGGGGGGTCTCCAGCCTACGACTACGCGGGCGCGGGTGCCGGGGCTGTGGATAACCTCCGTGGCCCTGGTGACGCCGTACGCCCCGGTGGCCGTACCAGGGGGCTCCGCCCCCTGGACCCCCGAAGCCTATGC
>NZ_JBFBJI010000049.1:0-64540 GCF_040702065.1 Streptomyces sp. NPDC086777
GTCGGAGACGCGGAACAAGCGGCGCAGAGTGCTGTTCATCGGCGGTGGCGTGGTCGCCACGCTGGCGATCGGCACCGCCGTCGCGATGGCCGTGGGCGGATCGAGCCTCAAGTTCTCAGCGAGTCATTTCGAAAACTCACGGCGGAGCGACTTCACCCGTCGGACGAAATCCAGTCCGAGATCGAGGTGAATCCGGATGCCAAGCGTTTCCTCATTCCCGAGGGACAACTCCACCTGATCAATTGCTCGGACTGTCGCACGGAACGACTCCGTATGTCGGTGCAACGGTTTTAGAACACGATCCGGCATTACGGGTGCGCGTGCACGCCCGTCTCATTCGTGGAGGCGATCAGGCCTTCCCGCTCTCTCGCGGCGTCCCGGGCTGTTCGTCGAATGATGCCACCGTGCAGTCGACGTTTTCTTCCGCTCCAGGCGGACCGTACGGACGGTCC
This sequence comes from Streptomyces sp. NPDC086777, assembly GCF_040702065.1. Lineage (NCBI taxonomy): Bacteria > Bacillati > Actinomycetota > Actinomycetes > Kitasatosporales > Streptomycetaceae > Streptomyces > Streptomyces sp. NPDC086777. The sequence goes on from NZ_JBFBJI010000049.1 coordinate 453, forward strand.
GCCCTTTTTCTGCGACCAGGCAGCCTGTGTGCTCCGGATCAGTCGAGTGCACCCCATATGGATCCACAAACTTGATCACGTTATCAAATCGTGACTACCGTGTTTGCGAGATAGTGATTGACGTGCATTGAATCCGGGTGGAATCTCGGAGCTGTCAAAGGGTTCTCACAGATGGATCCATTTGATCGTCTTCTCCGGGCTGGACCCGGAACGCACATCCCCAGGCCGCGAAGCCCCGTTCATGCCGCAACGCAGGCCTCGTCGCCTTCTTGAAGGAGCGCGCTGTGAAACACCGCACAACTGCTGCCATGACCTTTGTCGTGACCAGCACCCTGATCGCTGTCCTTGCCGGCTGCAATGCCGGAACGGCCGATGCGGGTGGGGGAAAGGGAAAGACCATCGGACTGGTCCGGTTCTCGGGGTCGGACGTCTATGCCAACAGTGCACTGGACGCCATTGCCGCCTACGGCAAGAGCAAGGGCTGGAAGATTACCGAGGTGGACGCCAACGGAAGCGTCGACTCCGCCAACACGGCGTTGACCAACCTGGCCACCAAGGGTGTCGATGCGATCGCCATTTCCGTGTTCCCCACCGAGGCCCTGGCGTCGGGAGTCGCCTCGGCGCAGTCTGCAGGCATCCCCGTGGCCAACTGGGGCGGCGGCCTCGGCCCGGGTGTGCCGATCGCCGCGGACGTGTCGGTCGGCGAGCCGATGGCGAAGCGCGTGGTGGACGACCTGGGCGGCAAGGGTGCGTTGCTGGCACTCGGCTACCGTCCCGGTCTGCCCTGCCAACGCCGTGAGAAGGCCCTCGACGATGCCGTGAAGAAGACGGACATCAAGTTGGACGCTCAGCAGGTCACCATTCCCGGCCAGGTGGAGTCGGCGGACAAGGCGACGCAGGCTTGGGCGCAGGCCCACCCCAAGGGCGGCAAGCTCGCCGTGTGGTCCTGCTTCGACGATCCGGCCACAGGTGCTGTGGCCGCCCTTCAGCAGCTGGGCCGCAGCGACGTCAGGACGTACGGCCTGAACGGCACTGCCGAGGCACTGTCCCTGGTGAAGGCCGGGAAGCTGACCGCGACCGAGTGGATCGACGGGCCGTCCCAGGGACGCGAGATAGCCAAGCTGATGGAGAAGTACTGGGCAGCGCCCAAGGACTTCAAGCCGGTCGAGATCGACGGTAACTACAAGATCATCGACAAATCCAACGTGGACGGCTTCCTGGCGGATCACCCCGAGCTGAGGAAGTAGTCATGGCGACAGCGGAAACGGCGTCCGGCGCCGACGAGCCGGCACCGTCGGACCAGACGTACCCCCTGGTCATGGTGCGTGGGCTGGCAAAGAGCTACGGAGCCATTCGCGCCCTTCGTGGCGTCGACATCTCCTTCCGCCGGGGTGAGATCCACGGGCTCGTCGGAGCGAACGGAGCCGGCAAGTCCACGTTGATCCGTTGCCTGGCAGGGCTGGAACAACCCGACGACGGGTCCGTCGTGGTGGACGGCGGGACCACCCACATACAGGGGCCGGCCGGTGCGGCCGACCTCGGGTTCGCCTTCATCCACCAAGAGCTCAACCTGGTGAAGTCCTTCACGGGCGCGCAGAACATCATGCTGGGCAGCCACCAGGGTTCCATACTTCGCCCGCGACGGTTCGGCGGCGTGCCTCGGGCAGTGCTTCGTGCCGCCCGCCGGGTCGGGATCGACTTTCCTCTGGACGTTCCCGTCTTCGAACTGACCGTTCATCAGCAGTGGCTCGTCACCATCGCCCGGGCGCTCGTCGAGGACCGAGTCCTCATAGCCATGGACGAGCCGACCGCCTCGCTGGATGCGCAGGAAGCGGTGAAACTGCTCGGGGTCGCACGAGAACTGGCCGCCTCCGGTGTGGCAGTCGTATTCATCAGTCACCGCCTCGACGAGGTCACGGACGTGTGCGACAGAGTTACCGCGTTCAAGGACGGGGCGGTGTCCCTGGCGCTGCCGCGAACGGAGATCACACGCGAGAACCTCGTGCGAGCCATCGTCGGCCACGGAATCACACCCGGTGCCGGTGTCACGGCCTTCGAGCCCACGGAGCGCACGCGGGTGGCCCTGAGCCTGCAGGGCGTAAGCCGTGGACGAACGGTCCGCGACGTGTCCCTCGCCCTCCACGAGGGCGAGGTCGTCGGTATCGCCGGCCTCGTCGGATCCGGCCGGACGGAGCTGGCACGGCTGATCTTCGGTGCGGACCGGCCCGACAGCGGCACGATGGTCCTGGACGGCAAGCCGTACCGGCCCCGTTCCATCCCGTACGCCGTCAAACGGGGTGTCGCCTATGTCCCCGAGGAGCGGCGCTCCGAGGCGCTCTTCCTCACTCATTCGGTGGAGGACAACCTCCACATCACGGTCTGGGACCGCCGGCGCATCCACAGATGGTTGCCGCTCATCGGGCCCCGCTCCTCCCGAGCCGCGGCCGACGACACCTGCCGCGCCCTCGGGATCAAGACGGCCGATTCACGCAGCCCGGTCGTGGGCCTCAGCGGCGGCAACCAGCAAAAGGTCGTGATGGGACGCTGGCTGGCCACCGCGCCGAAGATCCTGATTCTGGACGAGCCCACGCGGGGGGTGGACGTGGGCGCGCGCGCGGACATCTACGCCCGCATCCGTGAGGCGAACGAATCAGGATCCGCTGTCCTTGTCATCTCCTCGGAGTTCGAAGAGCTCCTCGAATGCAACCGCGTGCTCGTCATGGCCGAAGGCCGCATCGTCGGCGAGCTGACATCCGACGAGATCACCGTCCCCAACATGCTGCACCTCTGCTATGCGTGACCCGCGTCGCGCGATCGAGAAACTGGAGCGACCTGCCATGGAAGGCACAATCGAACAATCCGCGAAGACGTCGGCTGCGCAGGGGACCGCTCCGGGCAACGCACAGCGCATCCTGGTTCTGACGGGCAGGTACGGAACCCCGGCTGTCCTGGTCCTGCTGCTGATCGGCTTCACCGCGGCCGACCCGCAGACGTTTCTGACGGGGCAGAACCTGCTGAACATCCTCAATCAGAGCGCCACACTGGCCATCGTCGCCGGCGGCCTCACCCTGCCCCTGGTGGCCGGCAAGTTCGATCTCAGCTTCGCCTCGGTGATCAGCCTCTCCGGCATCCTCGCCGTCGGTTTCCTGGAGCGCAGTGGCCTGCCGTGGCTCGCCGCCATCCTGCTGGCCCTGGTGGCTGCCGGATTCATCGGGTTGGTCAACGGTTTCCTCGTGGCTCATCTTCGGATCGACCCGATCGTCGCCACCCTCGGCACCAGCACGATGCTGCTGGGCATCAACTACGCCTATTCCAACGGCACCCCGATCACCCTCCAGGGCGGTCCCTTCACCGAGGTGGCACGCGCCTCGGTACTGGGCGTCCCCGCGCCCATCATTCTCGCGGTGATCGTGCTCGGCGGCCTGTGGGTCGCGCTGAACTTCACACTGCTCGGGCACCACATGCAGGCCGTCGGCGCCAATCAGGTGGCCGCGCGTATGGCCGGGGTACGGGTGGCCCGCACCACCGTGATCGCCTTTGTCGTCTGCGGCCTGTGCGCGGGCTTGGCCGGGATCGTGCTCTCGGCGCGCATCGGCAGTGGACAGGTCACGGCCGGCGACGGATACCTGCTGAATGCCTTCGCAGCGGTCTTCCTGGGAGCGTCGGTCCTCAGGGACGGTGATTTCCACATCCTGGGCTCGCTCGTGGGTGTACTCATCGTCACGGTCACCTTCAACGGCCTGTCCCTGCTGGGCGCCGAGTCCTACGTTCAGTTCCTCTTCCAAGGCGGGATTCTGGTGGCCGCCACGGCGTTGAGCAGCACCAGCCGGCGAATGCTGCTTGCCTCGGCGCGGCGCTGACGGGGCGAAGGGCCCGGTCCGGCCCGGCGGCGTTCACGCATCCCCGGGCGTCGCCGACAGTCGAGGCAATGGATCCATTAACCTCTCCGTCGAGGTGCGCACCACGCTAAAATTGCCGTATGCGACATGTGAATATCACAGAATTGAAACACGGCATTGTGTGTGGATCCATTGAGTGTCAAGGTGGAAGTCGTCGGAGCCTGGTCGAAGACGACACGAGCCGCGTGTCCCGCCGCTCCTCTGTGGAAGAAAGCTGATGCCATGACGCAGCCCCCGCACCCCCTCCGCGTTCCCGCGCTTGAGCCCCTGATGGAGCCCTGGATCGAGAAGCTAGGAGCCGCTCTGGACGCCCTGCAGGCCGACCGTCTCGACGATCTCGCCGCCGCGCGCGCGGCGTACGCCGACTGGTTCGCCTCGCGCTTTCCCGCACCGGACGGCGTGACCTACGAGGACGGTCAGGCCAACGGTGTACCGGTGACACGCGTGCGTCCCGGCGACACAGTGGACGGCCGGGTTCTGCTGTACCTGCACGGCGGTGGATACCTGGCGGGCGCGCCGAAGGGCTATCGCGGCCTGGTCGGCCGCTATGCCACCCGTCTGCGCGCCGAGGCTGTGATCCCCGACTACCGTCTCGCTCCGGACGCCCACTACCCGGCGGCGATCGACGACAACCTGGCCGCTTACGAAGCCCTCCTCAAGGAAGGCTGGGATCCCGGCTCCATCGTGGTGTCCGGTGACTCGGCGGGCGGGGCCATGTCCATCGCACTGATGGTCGCCGCCCGCGACGCCGGTCTGCCGCTCCCAGCGGCGGCGGTCGCGATCTCCCCCTGGGCGAACCTGGAGCACACCGGTCGGTCCATCGCGACCAAGGCCGCAGCAGACCCGCTCTGCACCCCTGAAGCCCTGCGCACGATGGCTCTCAACTACCTGGGTGACAACCCGCTCAGCAGCCCGCTGGCCTCGCCGGTGTTCGCTGATGTCAGCGGCCTGCCCCCGGTACTGGTCCAGATCGGAGAGCGCGAGATCATGCTGAGTGACGCCGTGCGCCTTGCCGAGCACCTCGCCGCCGCCCAGGTGCGGGTGAACCTGGAGGTGTGGCCCGGGATGCCACATGTGTGGCACCTGTTCTCCGGGGAACTGGCCGAGGCGGACGACGCTCTCGACTCCGCTGTGGCCTTCCTTGACGCCCGCCTCCCCGCGGCATGAACATCCCTTCCTGTCCACTGCGGCCAGAGGGTTCCCCGTGCTGATGCCGAACACGTCTGCGTCGGCAGTACGCCGTCGAGGCCGGAGAACTCCTCGGACCCGGCAAGGCGGAGAGGCACATCGCGTTGAGCAGCTCACGGTGGAACTGTCGTGGCCTGCGGAGATCGCCGCTGTCGCGGCCGGAGTCACGCGGCGCCGCTGCGAGTCCGGCGGATCCGGCGAGCCGGTCGGCGGTGCCGCAAGGTCCCGACGCATGCCGGTCCGTTCGGCGATGACGAAAGCGTCCTCGACGTCCGTCTTGGCCTCGCCTCGGTAGGAAGCCCAGGCCCGGCGTGCGGTCAGACCACCGGCTGGCCGTGGCTGAGCAGCAGAGTGGCTCCGCCGTCGTCGAGGTCAACCGCGCACGGCATGTCGGTGTCGAGTGCCAGGTGTCTGCGATCAGTTCCAGCAGTGCCGTCCTGTCGTTCAGGACCCGTCGGGACAGCAGCCATTCAGCCCGTGCTGATCACCGCGTAGTGGTGATGTTCCGTGCCGATGTCTGCTCCGGCCCGTATCCGGGGCACCGTCACCCCGGCCCGCTCGCGAGTCGTCGCCGGGCCGCGAGCGGCCAAGTCTCTCCAGCCGTCCCACGGCGCAACCTACGCGTCGAACCCGGAACCTCCGGGCTTCGCCGACCTTACAAGTGACCAGTTGGAACCCACACGAAAGGCACAGCTCCCCATGAGCAGTACCGAGACCGAGAAGCGGATCAAGGTCAACGGGACGGAACTCTTCGTCCGTGACACCGGAGAGGAGAACCTCCCCGTCGTCCTGGCCCTCCACTCGCTTTTCCTCGACGGCCGCATGTTCGAGGGCTTCAAGGACGCGGCCGCCGGCAAGTACCGGGTTGTCCGCCCCGACTTCCGCGGTCAAGGCAGGAGTTCGGCCGCCGAAGGCGACTTCATTCATCTGGACACCGTCACCGCTGACATCATCGCGCTGGCCGAAGCCCTCGGTCTCGAGCAGGTGCATCTGCTCGTGCAGTCGATGGGCGGCGACGTGGCCTTCCGGCTGGCGGTCGCCCGCCCCCAACTCGTCAAGTCGATGCTGGTCCTCGGATCCTCCGCCTGCTCCGAGCCCGCCGATCAGCTGGTGACCTTCCGGGAGTGGGTCGACGGCGTAGGCCGCCAGGGCTTCGTGGGGGACGTACTCCAGGAGACCATGGAGATCATGTTCGGAGCCACCACGCGGAGCGACCCCTCCAAGCAGGACATCATCAAGCTGTGGGAGTCGCGGATCGCCGAGGTACCCAAGACTCTGCGCCCCGCCATGGCAGGGGTCATCGAGCGTGGCACCGCCGTTCACCTGCTTCCGCAGATCGGCGTGCCCGTCTTCGTCGTGTCCGGCGAGGAGGACAAGCCACGCCCCGTCCCGTGGCAGGACGAAATGATCGAGCACCTGCCGAACGCCACCCTGTGGCGCCTTGAGGGAATCGGGCACAGTCCCATCCTGGAAGTACCGGATGTGGTCCTGCCCCGCCTCATCGAGTTCCTCGACCAGGTGGAGAAGTCGGGCTAGGAAACCCGTCGGGTCCGCCGCCGGAACGGCGCACCCGGCTCGGACAGGGAGGGCGGTGCCCTCCGCGCGGTGGCCCTCCGCGTGGAGGGCCCACCTGGCACGGCTGCCCGGACGAACCGGGCAGCCGTTGGCGTCACGCTCCGGTGCGCCGGACCTCCGCGGGGCGTACTGCCATGGCGAAGCTGAAATGGAACTGCTTGTTGATGGCGCCGAGGTATCCGACGCCGGTGATGACGTACCAGGCCTTGGCCGGGTAGTTTCCGTACTCCGTGCCCGACCAGTAGTGCTCGGCCTTCAGGTTCTCGAACGGGGCGTGGTTCGCGAAGAACTGGCCGAAGGCCGCGGCGAAGTCGAAGGCGCCGTCGTCGTCCACTGCAGGGCGCTCGGAGTCGGGAGCCGGCAGTTCCGGCATGCTGCCGTCCAGTCCCTGGAGGGCTTTGTTGCCCAGAGCCCCGTAGTACAGGCGGGTCCACTCACTGTTCTTCGTGTTGTAGCCGCACAGTGTGGTGCCGTCGAATCCGTAGTCAGCGGGCCCGTCTTCGGTCGCGGGCAGGCGCCAGCCCCCTGTCCAGGAGACCTCGTAGGCGGGGTCCAGACGGATGGCCAGGGTGCCGTCGGAGTTCAACCCCGCAGCCCACGTGAGCTGATTTTCCCAGTTGTTGAACGGTGCCGTGTAGTCGAGCCAGACGATGTCCTGAGCCTCGTCCCAGATCAACTTGTACTCGCTGCCCTGATAGGTGGCGGTCCCGATGACGTCGAGCGAGGTGCGGGTCACCCGCCCGCCGCGGACGGCGATCGCGTAGTTGAACGGCCAGTCCTTCTGGTCGTCGCCCTGGTAGCCGATGTGCGTCCCGAAGTACCAGGCGATCGCGGGATGGTCGGCATACTCGTTCAGCCAGTAGAAGTCGATCTTCAGGTTCTCGAAGGGGCCGGTCTTCTGCAGACCGGCCCCTGGCTGCGGGTACGTGCCGTCCGGCGCCTGGTTTCCCTTGTTGCCCAGGGATGTGTAGTAAAGGTGGCCCAGGTCGCTGCTCGTCACGTTGAAACCGGCGGTCGACTTACCGTCGTAGCCGAACTCGTACGCGGGGTGGGGTGTGGCGGGCAGCCGCCAGTCGCCGTCCCACTCCACGTGGACGCCGCCCTTCAGCTGGTAGGTAAGCGCGCCCTGCTCGTTCAGACTCTTGGCCCAGGCGTCGCCGGCCTCCCAGTTGAGGTGCCCGGTCGAGTAGTCGAGCCAGATGAGATTCCGCTCGGCCTCGTAAATCAGGTGGTAGCTGTTCCCTTGGTACGAGGCCGTGCCGATGACTTCCAGCGCGGCGGTCTCCGGCGTACTGGTATCAGCCGGTTTCGGGTGGGCCGACGTGGTCATGATGTGTCTCCTTCGGCTTCTGGGGTCGTGTGGCTCGGCATGCCGGGGTGCCGCCGTCGGTTCGGCGACCGGAGGGGCGTCGAGACGACGCTGCTGTGATCACTCCGCCGGGCCGCGCCGCCGTGCCGACTGCCGGGGGTGTCCGGCAGCGATCCCCGCACGGACCGAGCGACGTCCAGAGCTCGCGATGCGGCTCCTTCGAAAGAACGTGTCGCGTTGGACCGCACCGGCGCTGCGGACGCTGGCGTGGCACCGGTATGCCGCCGGACTGCGGCCACGTGCAGTGTTCTACCACCTTATGGATCCACAAGTAAGGTGCGTGTAACCGCAAGTGGCTCGTAAACAGGGACAAGATTGGTTGATTTCAGGCCTATATGGATCCATGTGGGATCCCTGGCTTGGTGCATCGCCCGGCAGTTCGCGGTGCCTCTGGAGCGGCTCTGCCGCGCGATGCCCCCTGGTCGGTCCGTGAGTCCGAGGGCCGTGGTGGGCTTTCGTGGCCGACTGGTCATCAGCGGCAGGATGGCACTAGGCTCTTAATGACCGCATGTTCACTATCGGGCGATGGCGTCGCCGCCCCGCGGTGGAAGGGGCCGCCGCCCCGACTTCGCCGAGCGGTGTCCCGCGCAATGACCTGATGAGGTGCTCCATGACCGCCCCCAACCCGCTGACCCTTGATTCCGCAGCTCAGGACCAGTTGTTCCGGCAGGCGCACACCGCTGGAACGTTCAGTGATCAGGAAGTGCCGGAGAGCACCGTGCGTGCCATCTACGACTTGGTGAAGTACGGCCCGACGTCCTTCAATCAGCAGCCCCTGCGCATCGTCCTCGTCCGCAGCCGGAAGGCTCGTGAGCGTCTGGCGTCGCACATGTTCGAACTCAACAAGGAGAAGATCCTCGCTGCGCCGCTGACCGCGATCCTGGCTGCCGACTACGAGTTCCACCAGCACCTGCCCCGCCTGGTCCCGCATGTTCCGGACGCCAAGGACACCATCTTCGCTGCCCGTGAGATGCGTGAGGCGTCCGCGGAGTTCAACGCCGCGCTGCAGACGGCGTACTTCATCGTCGGGGTGCGTGCCGCCGGCCTCGCCGCCGGTCCGATGACCGGGTACGACGCCGCGGGCCTCAGCAAGGAGTTCTTCCCGGAGGGCGACCACAAGGCCCTCGCCGTGATCAATATGGGGTTCCCGCGGGAGGGCTCGTACACCCCTCGCCTGCCACGTCTCGACTACGACGAGATCGTGTCCACCGTCTGAACGATTGCCGACGCCTGCTGAGTGTCCCCGTGGTCTGTTCCGCTGGTCTCGCGCCTCATCCAGAAGCGGGCGGGGCCTCCTGCTGCCCGGGCGGACACCGATGGGGGGCGGCGAGTGCCCTGAGCGCCAGGGTCAGCCATCGCTCCCTGTCGGTCGTGGGTGTCTGGGGGCCGGGGGAGTTGGTCAGCAGCAGAGTGAGGTCGTTTGCTGTGACATCGGCTCGGAGATCCCCGTCCTCGTGTGCGGAGGCGACCAGGAAGGCGATCGTGGATTCGGCGTGGCTCTGGACCTCAGGAGGCAGGCACGGGCCGTCTGTGAGGGTCAGTTCACGCAGCAGTCGTTCCTCTTTGATGTCCACGACAGCGCGGCGGAGCAATCCGGCGAGCTCCGTCCATCCGTCGCTGCGCCCTGCGGTGACGCGGTTCACCGCCTCGGAGTGGGTGGTGGATATCTCCTGGCCGAGCTCGGTGAGGATCGCCTCCAGCAGCTGATTCTTTGCCGGGAAGTGGCGGTAGATGGTACCGACCGCGACCCCCGCCTCGCGGGCGATCTCGTCCATCTCGACGCTGCTCCCGCGGGCCATGATCAGTGCTCGGGCCGCTCGGGTGATGCCCTCCCGGTTACGGGCCGCGTCGGCTCGCAGTCGTACTCCACCGCTTGTCATGCCGACAGCTTACCCATGACCCCCAGTAACATGAACGTGTGGTTCACTATGCGGTGTGTACCACCCATTCACGTCAAGGAGCCGGTGATGGCAACCTGGGGAACGTCTGATATACCCGATCAGCACGGTCGGACCGCCGTGGTCACGGGCGGGAACGCCGGACTGGGCTTCGAGACCGCCCGGGCCTTGGCTGAACGCGGGGCCCACGTGGTCCTGGCCTCCCGGAACGTCGGCAAGACCAAGGCCGCCGCCTCAAGGATCGAGCGGGACCTGCCCGGTGCGGAAACCAGCGTGGTAGAGCTGGACCTGGGCGATCTCGCCTCGGTTCGTGCTGCGGCCGAGCGGATCAGTGCTGACCACGAAACTCTCGATCTGTTGATCAACAATGCGGGAGTGAACAAGGTTCAGGGAGTCACCCACGACGGGTTCGAAGCGCAACTCGGAGTCAATCACCTCGGAGCCTTCGCGCTGGCCGGGCTTCTGCTCGAACGCCTCCTGTCCACCCCGGGATCACGCGTCGTCACGGTCACCAGCGTGGTGCACCGTTCGGGGCGTCTGGATCTGTCGCACCTCGGCACAACGGGCGACGACCACAAGAACTACGCGCGATCCAAACTGGCCAACCTGCTGTTCACCTACGAACTGGCACGACGACTTGCGCAGGGCGGAGCGCAGACCGTGGCGACCGCGGCCCATCCGGGCATCGCCAGCACTGACATGTCCCGCAAGGATGCTCCGCCGGTTGTGGACAGGGTCTTCAGCAATGTGCTGGGGCGTACCCCCGCGCGGGGAGCCCTGCCCAGCCTGCGTGCGGCGACCGACCCTGCTGCCGTCAACGGTGACTTCTTCGGACCGGGCGGTTTTCTCGGACTCTTCGGTACCGCCGCCAAGGTCCGCTCCGGGGGAGCTTCCCACGACGAGAACCTCCAGCAACAGCTGTGGAGGGTTTCCGAGCAGTTGACAGATGTGACCTATCGCCTTCCGGCAGCGTAGAGGACCGGGGCACTGCGTCCTGGCGGACCCCACACGGCGGCATCACCGCGGGGTCAAGGACCGGCTGCGAAGGCAGCCTCCCGGAGGGGCCCGGCCCGCCCTGGTGGAGCTCATCCGTCACCACCTCGCCGAGCAGCAGGAGCCGCGTTCCGCCGTGGAGGTCTCCACAGCGCTCGGCTGAGCGCACCAAGCAGGGCAGGTCCGTGCTCTGTTCCGGCCCACGCCGGCACCACTCCTGAGATGGAGGCGAAAGACCAGGACAGGTCGCAGCCGCCGACCGCTGACACGCTCGACCGGGCACATGGTGCCGTCTCGCCTGGGGACGTCGGCACGGCGGGCGGAGCCGGCAGACGACTGCTGTGCTCCGCCGCGCCGTCGCGGAGCCGGCTGGTGGCGGGACGGCTCTGGCCACCGAGACGGTGGTGCGTCACGGCTCCCGGTTGCGCCGCACATCGATGACAAGGCTGACGGCGAAGGAAGCGGGCAGGAGCACACCGCCCAGCACGGTCAGCCCGGTCTCTCCGAGGGACCCCTCGCGCAGGGCACCGATGACCAGTCCGAGTGCCACCGCCACCGCTGCCGTGATCTTCCAGTCGTCTCCGACGATGAAGTCGATCCAGAACCGTACGAACGCCCTCAGCGTCTTCATCCCGCCTCCTCCGAAACAGCGCGGCCGGATGCGGCACCCGGCGGACGGCGCAGAACGAGAACGAACACGCGACTCAGCAGCAGCCACAACACGAGCAGCGCAAGAATCGCCAAGTCCCCGCCGGGCCATTCGAGGGGCGCCCGACCCGCCCGGAAGACGCCCACCCCCTCAACCGCCCAGTAGGTGCCGAAGGAAGCGAGCAGCAGACCGACCCCGTATTTCAGAGCGTTCTCGTCGATCATCGCCAGCGGTTTGCGCACGATGACCGCCAGGCTCAGAACGACGATCGCAGCGATGACCGCGCCGAGGCCGGCGGCGGGTACGTCACCCGCGTTGAGCCCGAAGGTGATCACGATGAAGACGACCTCGAGGCCTTCGAGGAAGACCCCCTTGAAGGAGACCATGAACGCGAACATGTCCAGCTGTCCACGGCTCTCCCCGGCGGCTTTGGCCGCTTCCACCTCGTCACGATAGATCGCCTCCTCGTCGTGGACGGCCTTCAGTCCCGACGAGCGCAGGATGGCCTTCCTCAGCCACTGGAGCCCGAAGATCAGCAGCAGCCCTCCGATGACGAACTGCATCAGGGACGCGGGAAACCACCGGCCCAGCGCGTAGCCGGCGATCGAGGTCACGACCGCCAGCAGTGCCAGGGCCGTGGCCACTCCTGTGAAAGCCGAGCGCCAGCCGCGGGTGTACCCCATGGCCATGACGATGGTCACCGCTTCCACCATCTCCACAAAGCTGGCACCGAAACTGGTGGCGATCAGTGCCCAGGTCGCGGCATCCACGAACCCTCCTCCTCAGATGCGCGTACGCATGCCCCGCGATACTCCGGCGCCGCGTGCCGCACGTCAGATCTCCGATACGGGTACGGGCAGATCCAGATGGCGCCGTACCTCCTTGCTGAGCAGAGGAAAGACGGCTCGCCAGTCACCGACGATGCCGACGTCACTGTGCTGGAACACCTGCGCCTCGGGGTCGGTGTTGATCGCGAGGACGGTGCCGGCCCGGCCCACTCCCACCATGTGCAGGGGACTGCCCGACATTCCGGCGGCTATATAGAGGCGGGGGGATATGTTGCGGGCAGTGACCCCGACCTGCCGGGAGTGCGGCAGCCAGGACGCGTCGGTGACGGCCCGGGTGGCTGCGACCTCGGCCCGCAGCAGACCACGCAGCTCCTCCAGCTCTCCGTAGTCGGCAGGGACAATGCCACGGCCCACCCCGATCACGAACTCGGCGCGGTCGAGACAGTCGTAGTCGTCGACGCTGCTCAGCTCGCGCCGGACGACCTCCGCCTCGGTGCCGGTGAGCAGGTGACCGGCCGTCGGCAGCGGACCCTCCGGGCGCGGCTTGCGCAGGGAGAGGCATCCGGTGCGCACCGTCAGCAGCTGCACGGCCGACACGCTGTCGACATTCGCGACGTAGTGTCCTCCGCAGGGCTTGCTGCCCACCAGCCGATGAGACCGCAGGCCGGTCGCAGGTTCCGTGACGCGCAGCGAGGTCACGTCGCTGACGAGGCCGGCGCCCCATTGAACGGCGAGTCGCGCCAGCACTTCGCGCCCCCAGGCCGTGGCGGGAGCCAGGATCGCCCACGGCCTGGAAGCCGCTCCTGCGGATGCCAGCGCGGCCGAGAGGGGTCTCGGGTCGTAGCTGGTCGCGGTGAGCAGGGCGTCGGCGCCCCAGCCGAAGAGCTCCTGCCGCCCGGAGGACGGCGGGGCGATCGCGACCACCCGGGCGTTGGCACGAGCGGCGATGGCGGAGGCTTCGCCCAGCAGTGCTCGCGAGCCGGGCCCCACGTCGTTGCCCAGGGCGACGTACAAGGTCCGTGTCCTCCTCCCGGCTCCGGCCACGCCCACGGACGGCGCGGAGTCTTCTGCACTTGCATCGGATGTGACGAACACCCCCCGCCGGGCCAGGAGGCCCACAGCCTCGGCCACGTCGTGCTGCAGGTGTCCGCTGTCGATCAGCTGTCCCTGTCTGCTGCGCGACGCCGGCCGCACCCCACGCACCCGGGTGGGGCTTGTCGTGGCCGTCTGCCGGTCCAGCCCGAGAGCACTCACGTCCAGCCGCCGCACTCGCGATACGGGAGCCCATTGCTCCGGAGGCACCTTCGCCGGGGCGCAGGAGCGCTCGGCGACGGCGATGACCGCAGGCAGGCTTACGGTGATCTCCTCGACCGCCCCGTCCCGTTGCAGTCGCGCCTGCAGAACTCTCCGGGTACCGGTGTCCTGCTGAGGCGTGTCGGCAGGCCCGAGCGACAGGGCGGGCCCCACGAAGGGCAGCCCCAGCAGCTCGGCGACCATCGGGCCGACGACCCCCGTGTCACCGTCGACGGAGTTGCGGCCCACCATGATCAGGTCGGTCTCGCCCAGACCGCGCACGGCGGTCGCGAGCAGCCGGGCCGTGACCAGGCAGTCAGCGCCCGCCAGGGACGCATCACTGATGTGGACCCCCCGGTCGGCACCCCATGCCATCGCCTCACGTACGACGTCGGCCGCGCCGGGCGGCCCCATGGTGACGACCGTGCTGCTCCCGCCCGTGTCCTGCGCGAAGCTGACGGCGTGTGCCACCGCCCGGCGGCAGAACGGGTTCATCTCCGTGAACTGGGCACGGCGTGTGAGCCTGCCGTCGGCGCCGAACTCGGGGGCGGGATCGTCACGCGGAACCTGCTTGGCCAGAGCTACGGTGCGCAGGCCCCAAGCGTCGAAGGCGCTGCTGGACACGGCGGTCATGAGAGGCCGACGCCCACGACGAGGCCGACACCGTAGGTCACCGCGGCGGACAGGCCGCCGAGGAGCAGTTGCCGGGTTCCGCCGTACCACAGGGGCCGGGCGGTGAGACGGGCGACCACGGCGCCCGTGACGACGAGCGCGATCACGCTGAGAAGGAGCGTGATCATGATGTTCGAGGTGCCCAGGACGAAGGGCAGCAGTGGGATGAAGGCACCGATGGAGAAGGCGGCGAAGGAGGAACCCGCCGCCGTCCAGGGAGACGGGAGATCATCGGGGTCTATCCCGAGTTCCTCGCGCGTGTGCACGCGCCAGGCCACCTCGGAGTCGGCGGTCAGTTCACGCGCCACCTGCTTCGCGAGCGCGGGATTCAGGCCCCGGGCCTCGTAGATGGCGGTGAGCTCGGCGAGTTCTCCCTCGGGGTTCTTCTCCAGCTCACGCCGCTCGACGGCGATCTCGGCCTGGGCGAGGTCTGACTGCGAGGAGACGGAGGCATACTCGCCGGAGGCCATGGAACAGGCACCCGCGACGAGGCCGGCCAGCCCGGTCAGGATCACGCTGCTGCCGGAGGCTCCTCCGCCGACGACGCCCGCGACCAGGGAGAAGTTGGATACGAGACCGTCCATGACTCCGAAGGTTGCCGGACGGAGCCATCCGCCGGTCACGTCTCGGTGGGCATGGTGGATTTCGGGGGTGTGCGTGTGGGACAGGGACATCGAGGGTTCTCCAGTAGTGCGATTGGTGCGTGGTCGCCGTGCGAAACGCATGGCTCGAGAAGCGGGCAGGGGTGGGACGCGGCCAGGTGGCCGGGCACGGGCCTCCTGGCCGGCAGGCGGTATACGGTCAGGCCGCAGCCGGGAAGTGGCAGGCGACTTGCCGGTCGGAGGTGCCGTCGAGCGCCCGCAGCCGGGGCGTCTCGGTCGCACATCTGTCGGTGGCCAGCGGGCAGCGGGTACGGAAACGACAGCCCGACGGCGGGTCGATCGGACTGGGCACCTCGCCCTGGAGGCGGATCACGCCGCGTGCACGGGGCTGTGCCGGGTCGGGCTCGGGAATCGCGGAGAGCAAGGCGCGCGTATAGGGATGGGCCGGCCGGGCGTACACCTGCTCCACGGCCCCCTGCTCGACGATCCTGCCGAGATACATCACCGCCACTCGGTCGGCGAGATGCTCGACCACTGACAGGTCATGGGTGATGAAGAGGCATCCGAGGCCGAAGTCGCGCTGCAGCCCCGCCAGTACGTTGATGATCTGGGCCTGAACCGACACGTCCAGCGCGGAGACCGGTTCGTCACACACCAGGACCTCCGGGCGCAGGGCCAGCGCCCGGGCGATGCCGATGCGCTGCCGCTGGCCTCCGGAGAACTGGTGCGGGTAGTGATGGGCATGCGCCGGGTTGAGACCGACGGTATCCAGCAACTCCCTGGCCATCCGGGCGTGATCCGCGCGTTGCCCGACGCCATGGACGCGAAGGGGCTCACGTACGATCTGCTCGGCGGTCATCCGGGGGTTCAGACTGCTGTAGGGATCCTGGAACACGAGTTGCACATGCCGCCGCATCTCGCGCAGTGCCCGTCCCCGCAGACCGCTGAGATCCTGACCCAGGATCTCCACCGAGCCCGCTGTGGGGCGATCGAGCGCCGTGATCAGCCGGGACAGGGTCGACTTTCCACAGCCCGACTCGCCCACCAGACCGAGGATCTCTCCGCGCCGCACCTCGATGTCGACTCCGTCGACGGCCCTGACCTTAGGGCCCCGCCGGCCCGCCAGCAGGCCACTTCCTACTGGTAGATGGCGTACCAGGGAAGAGGTACGCACGGCGATGTCATCCTGCTGAACGGACGGTGGCGCGCCCGCTCTCCTGCGCAGCTCAGGCATGAGCGGACCCCCTCCGGTCGAAGGTATGGCAGGCACACGTGTGGTCCTGTCCGATCACGACCAGCGCGGGAGGCTGCGCGCAGACCTCGGCCACGTCGGGGCAACGGGGACGCAACGGGCATCCCGCCGGCAACGCCGCGAGGTCCGGTGGCTGGCCGGGGAGGGCGCTGAGCGGCCTGCCGCGGGTGCCGGGACGGGGGATCGCCGAGAGGAGGGCCCGGGTGTAGGGATGGCGCGGGGCCGAGTAGAGCTCCGAAGCGGGGGCGATCTCCGCGACCCGCCCGGCATACATGACGGCGACGTCGTCCGCGACTCCGGCCACCACACCGAGATCATGGCTGATGAGGACGAGGGCCATCTGACGCTCACGCTGCATCTCCGCCAGCAGGTCCATCACCTGTGCCTGGACGGTCACGTCCAGGGCGGTCGTGGGCTCGTCGGCGATGAGCACGTCCGGGTCCAGGGCCAGGGCCATGGCGATGACGACGCGTTGCCGCATGCCGCCGGAGAACTCGTGCGGATACTCGGAGGACCGCCGCCTCGCCTCCGGGATGCGGACGGCGTCCAGCATCTCGACCGCCCTGCGCCGGGCCGCCTGCCGGCCCAGTCCCAGGTGGGCGACGTACATCTCGGCGATCTGCTTCCCCACGGTCAGCGCCGGGTTGAGTGCCGACAGAGAGTCCTGGAAGACCATGCCGATCTTGGCACCACGGGTTCGCCGACGCTGCTGCTCCGTGAGGGAGAACATATCGACGCCGTTGATCCTGGCCGCGCCGCCGACCACGCGCGCGGAGGGCGGAAGAATGCCCATCACCGCGCGGACGGCCAGACTCTTGCCCGACCCCGACTCACCGATGACCGCGAGGGTACGCCCCCGATCAACTCGGTAACTCACCGAGTCGACCGCTCGGGCCGGTCCATGACGGGTCGGCAGTTCCACGGTCAGTTCCTCGATGGACAACGCAGGTGCGAGGGCGTCGTAACCGGGCAGCCCGGCGAGCGCGTCGCGTGTGGCAGGAGTGGTGTTCATCGCTGCTCCGGGTCGAAGGCGTGCTTGAGCGCGTCACCCAGCAGGACGAGACACAGGACGGCCGCTGAGAGGAACAGGGCTGGGAACACGAGCAGGTTCAGGTGGTCCGTGAAGTACTGCTGTGCCGAGTTGAGTTGGACGCCCCAGGAGATCGACGGGGCCCGGAGACCTACTCCGAGGAAGGTGAGACCCGCCTCCGCGGTGATCACGGCACCGATGTTGAGGCTCGCCAGAACCGCTACCGGGGTGATGGAGTTGGGCACGACGTGCCGGACGAGGATTCTGACGGGTCCCGCCCCGATGCTGCGTGCCGCGGTGATGTAGTCGAGTCCGCGGGTTTCGAGCACTGCCGATCGCATCACCCGGGTGAGGACCGGCCAGGAGAAGAGTGTCAGGACCAGGGACACGCTGAGGACGCTGTGCACGGCGAACGCCTGCAGGACGACGATCATCCCGATGAGGGTGGGAAAGCCGAAGAAGACGTCCATGACCCGGCTGATGACCATGTCGGTGACGCCGCCGAGGTAGCCCGCCAGGGAACCGAGGACGACTGCCACGATCAAGGTCAGTGCCGTGGTCAGCAAACCGATGGTCAGAGAATTGCGTGTCCCGTGGACGACGTTGGCGTACAGGTCGCATCCCTGGATGTCGAAGCCGAACGGGTGTCCGGCACGCGGCCCCAGGGCGCTGTTGTCCAAAGAACACACCCGCGGGTCGCCGTGCCCGAACCAGCCGCTGAACGCCTGCGGGCAGGCAGCCATCAGGCAGAACAGGAGGACACCGGTCAGCGGGATGAGCAGGCGGGGGCGCCGCAGCAGTTCAAGCGGTCTGACGCCATGGCGTTCGCGCACGCCGGCGGCCTGATGCGGGTCGTCGACGGGCGGGCCGCCCTCGGATGCCGATGCCGTGGCAGCGATCTCCACGTCTCCGCCCGCGCTAACCAAGGTCGATCCTGGGATTGAGGACCCCGTACAGCAGGTCGACAGCCAGGTTCACCAGCAGGAAGACCAGGACCAGGAGGGTGCTGATGCCCACGACCACAGGGCCGTTGTGCAACTGGATGCCCTGGTAGATCTGAAACCCGAGGCCGGGCAGGTTGAAGATGCCTTCGATGAGGATCGTCCCGCTGAGCAGGTACCCGAGGTTGACACCGAGCATCGACGTCACAGGGATCAGCGAATTGCGCAGGACGTGGGCGAGCATGATGCGCCTGCGTCCCAGGCCCTTGGCGACCGCGGTGTCGACAAAGCTGGAGCGCATCGTCTCCAGGACACTCGCCCGGGTCAGCCGGGCGACCTCCGGAAGTCCGAACAGCGCCAGGCAGGAGGCGGGGACGAGATAGCTGAGCGGCCAGCCGTCCGTGACCCCCGAGACCGGCAGCCATCCGAGCTTCACACCGAAGACGATCTGAGCGACGTACGCCGTGATGAAATAGGGGACTCCGAGCACCAGGGTGGAGCCGCCGAGCACGAGGAAGTCGATGATCTTGCCGGCCCGGAGAGCCGCGAGCACACCGAGCCCCACCCCCATGACCGCCATGATCACCCAGGTGGTCAGGGCGAGTTTCATGGTCACCGGCCAGCTGCCGGCGATCACCGACGCCACCTGGTTGCCGTTCAGGTCGACCCCGAAGTCACCCTGGAACAGTCCCAGAAGATAGTGGCCGTACTGGACGAGGAACGGGTCACCGAGGTGGTAGTGCTCCCTGATGGCGTTGGCCATGGAGTCCGAGACGACGGTTCCCGGCCCCGCGAGGGTCTGGACGGGATCTCCCGGCAGGGCATACACCGCGGCGTAGATGACCAGCGTGGTGCCCAGCAGGACGGGGATCGTGCTCAGTGCACGATACAGAAGGTATCGAGGCATGTCCGCACCTCCTTTTGGCTGGTCCACGGGATCAGACAGCGGGTCACTTGACGGTCACCCGGGCGAGATCGGCGTCGGCGAGGTAGTCGATGGCGACGTCGTTCACCCGGGCCGAGTGGACCAGCCCGGTCTGCGGGTAGTAGACGGGCGCCAGCGGGAAGTCGTCGAGCGCCGTGCGCGCGGCGTCCCGAGTCAGAGCATCGGCGTTTGCCGGATCGGCATGGGCGGCCTTGGCGAGTTGCGCGGCGAACTTCTTGCTGTCGTAGCCGGTGACGTTCGCGCCGGAGGAGGTGCTGAACAGGGAGTCGACCAGCGAGTAGGAACTGGGGTAGCTGGCTCCGGTGTACAGCAGGAACGGGCCACTCACGTTCTTGGCGCCCAGGGCGCTGTACATCTGATCCAGCGGCTTGGCCTCCAGGCTGATGTCCTTGATGCCCAGGTTGCTGCGCAGCTGACCGAGGACAGCCTGGAGAACCACCTGCGTGGTGGCATCCTGCTTGGTCCACAGGGTCAGCGAGCCGGTCCATCCGCCGGCCTCCCGCAGCAGTTTCCTGGCGCGCTCCGGGTCGTAGGAGCAGTAGGAGCAGTCCGGCTGTCCGCCGCCGGCCAGAACCTTCGGGACCACCCCGTCGGCCGGCTCGGCGAATCCGTGCAGGAGCGCCCGGACGATGGCGTCACGGTCGATCGCGAGGGAGAAGGCCTCCCGCACCTTCTTGTCCTGGAAGCGCTTGTCCCACAGCGGGAAGCCGAGATAGACGACCGCCGGCGCTCCGGCGGTGATGACCTGATTCCTGTACGTCTTACTCGCGGTGCTCAGGTCGTTCCCGTTCACCGTGGCGATGTCAACCGCCCCGGCGCGGAAGCTGGTGAACGCGGTGGTGTCGTTCTGGAACCCCTTGACCGTGATGGTCTGTGCGTTGCCCTTGGTGCCCGCGTACCCGTCGTAGCGTTCGAGCCGGACCTGCTGAGCACCGTTGGCGATGCCGGGAGAGGCGACCTTGTAGGGGCCGTTGCCGATGGGCAGCTTGTCGAACGCGCTGAAGTCCTTGCTCCGGAAGGCCGCCTTGGGCAGCGGTGCGAAAGGCGTTCCGGCGATCAGCGCCGGGAAGGTCGACAGCGGTGCGTTGAGGGTCACCTTCAGCGTCTTGTCGTCGATGACCTTGACGCCGGAAAGCTTGTCGGCGCTCGGCTTGCCCTTGGCCGGGTTGAGCACGTCGTAGCCCTTGAAGTTCATGAAGAGATAGTTGAAGGGCATGGCGTTGGGGGCGTACGCGGTGGCGTTCCACGCGTTCGCGAAGGACTGGGCGGTGACCTTCTCGCCGTTCTGGAACGTCCAGTCGCGCAGGGTGATGGTCCAGGTCTTCTGGTCCTTGGAGGTGATCGACCGGGCGACGGCGTCGACCACCTTCCCGGAGGCTGTGTCCACCTTTGTCAGGGGTGTCCAGATGGCCTGGGCGACACCGCTGTCGCCGGCCTGGCCGGGCAGAAAGTGACCGAGGTACGAGGTGGGAACGCCCACGGAGTAGGAGCCGCCGGAGCGGTCGCCACCGGACTCGTCCTGGCTGTCGCCGCTGCAGGAGGTCGTACCGACCAGGGCGGTGGCGGCGAGGGCGGCGATGGCTGTGGTGCGCACGGTGCCCCTGCGGGGCTGGTGGGTGTACGTCGTCATGCCAGACTCCGTTGAATGGGATCAGCAAACGGGTGTGATAGGGGACAGCACCAAGGGAGGTTCGGCTGCGCCGCGGCGCAGCCGATGTGCTTCAGCGCAGTCCTTCTTCAGCGGGTGCCGGGGGATGGTCGTTGTCCCCCAGGACGCGCAGGATGTTCTCCCCCGCCAGAGCCCTCAGTTCAGCCGGGCTCCAGTTCCGGTCCGCCAGCTCCCGCAGGAGTGCCGGATAGCTGCCGACATCGCGCAGGCCGTCGGGCATGGTGCCGGCCCCGTCGTAGTCCCCGCCGATGCCGATGTGCGCGAGACCGGCCACCTCGCGTACGTGCTCGATGTGATCGGCGACCTGAGTGAGCCGGGCATGCGGCTGCGGATGGGCCGTGGTCCAGCGCTCCCAGTGGCCGGCGGCCTCCGGAGCCCCCCATGCGAGGCCGGCCTGCGTAAGGCTCTGTTGTGCCTCGGCGTACCAGTCGGACACGTCCTGAGAGACGAAGGCCGGCACAAAGGTGATCATGCAGACGCCGCCGTTGGTCCGGAGTCGCTGCAGAACCTCGTCGGGTACGTTGCGCGGGTTGTCCACAAGTGCCCGACTGGAGGAGTGGGTGAACACTACCGGGCTCGTCGACGTGTCGAGCGCGGCGTGCATGGTGGTGGTCGCCACGTGTGAGAGGTCGACCAGCATGCCGCATTCGTTCATTGCGCGTATCACCTCGTGCCCGAATGGCGTGAGCCCGCCGACGTTCGGCACATCCGTGGCCGAATCCGCCCAGTCGACGTTCTCCGCATGGGTGAGGGTCAGATATCGCACACCGCGTTTGCGCAGGTCACGCAGCACGGTCAGGGAGTTGTCGATGCAGTGCCCGCCCTCGGCGCCGAGCAGCGAGGCGACCCGGCCGTGTGTGAGCGTGTCGCGCACGT
Organism: Streptomyces sp. NPDC086777; assembly: GCF_040702065.1. Taxonomy (NCBI): domain Bacteria; kingdom Bacillati; phylum Actinomycetota; class Actinomycetes; order Kitasatosporales; family Streptomycetaceae; genus Streptomyces; species Streptomyces sp. NPDC086777. Next base: position 22,093 of record NZ_JBFBJI010000049.1, read on the forward strand.
CGTCGGCGGTGGAAGCGAAGGACAGGTGATCCGGATACCGGTCGCACATCCCTCGCACCAGGTCGATCTGAGCCAGCACTTCCCTGGTGGCGCGCGAACCCCGTATCGAGCTCGGAACGTAGACGGACCAGAACTGCGCTCCGACGCGGCCGGCGCGGAGCCGCGGCAGATCGGTCTGGAGACACGTCTGGGGTGCGGAAATGTCGAGTCGGTCGAGATCGCGGTCTGCCTTGTCCCACAGCGCCCACGGAAGATCGTTGTGGCCGTCGATGACGAGGAGATCGTCCGGCAATGCGGCGGTGTCGTTCACGGGACCATCCTGGTCGGGCCGCTGGTCGGAGTCATTGTCGAGTCCGCCGAATTCCTTCGTATTCGGCTGGGGGTGGCGACAACAAGTTTCTCGGATCATGCCGAGAGCACGGGAAAGGCCCTTTGTGCTGGCCGTCTGAGGCAAGGCTTTCCTATTCTGAGCCTCACGCTTTTCGGGCTCCCTTTTCATGGTCCAAGTCGAGGTATCGGCGCATGGCGTCCGCCAGCTCAGGGTTGTAGTGGGAGTCGGCGCGGCTGTCGAGGGCCGTGATGACGCGGGCGGCCACCGCGGGTGGCTTCTCCTGGCTGGCCTTCGCTTTGCCGACCATGTGCGCCGGAGTGAGACGGAAGCCCGTCACCCCGGGGGCGATCCGGTGGGCGTAGTCGCCGGCCTCGGCCAGGCTCCATGGCTGTGGACGATCCGCTTCGAAGTGATCGACCGTGGCGTCCAGCAGGGCAAAGGTGTCTTCCGCGGGCAGGATCTCCGGTACACCGCGTAGGTGGACCACGAAGAAGTTCCACGTCGGAACGTAGGGGCCGGTGCGGTAGAACGAGGGCGACACATAGCCGTTGGGTCCCTCGACGATCAACAGGGCTGGATGCCTGCCGAGCTCGTGCAGCTCGGCGTCGGCCCGGGCAAGATGCCCGAGCACGGTGGCGTCCGCGCGCTCAGGGTCGAGGACCACCGGCAGATGTGAGGCGACCAGCCCCGAATCCGGCACCCAACTAACCAAAGTGCACCAGGAATTGGCGCGAACCAGATCCCGGATTCCAGTCATGTCGTCGATAGCGTAAAGCGGTTGTTGCAGCATGTGTCGTCCGTGATCAGTCGAGGGCGGGGAACGGTGATACGGCGCTCGGCCGGGCCGGCCGAGCCGTGTGGACGGAACTCATTTGTCCCAGGTGGAGACGGAGCCAGGTGACAAGCCGTGTCTGGGCGTCGCTCAGATCGAGACCGAAGAGTTCTTGGATTCGCTTCATCCGATACCGCAGCGTGTTCTCGTGCACGGAGATCATCGCTGCCGCTCTTGCCGCTTCACCGAAGGAATCCAGATAGGCCAGCAGGGTTTCCGCGTAAGTGGTCGAGTGCCGCTGGTCGTAAGCGAGAATTCGCTGTACCGGGTCCGCAGGAAGTGACATTTCCGCAGCCCCTCGGCGCAGCAGTTCGATAAGGGCGATGCGGCTGTGCACATCGTCGGCGGAGGCCACGGCGACGTCGCCGGTGTCGGGTGCCGTGGCTTCAAGGACGAGATCCGCGATCCTGCGGCAGGCCGGCACCTCACCCAGGCCGGCCATCGGTCCGGCGATCCCGACATGGACGGCTGACTCGGTGGAGCGGTGGACGGCCAGGGCCATGTCATGGGCCGTCCGGCGCAGACGTTCCGGTGTCGGCCCGCCGGCGTCCGCGGCGGGTACCAGGAGATACAGAGTCCCTCCCGACATGGCGCACACGGCCCGGGAGTGCAGTGCTTCACCGTACATGCGGACGACGTCGGCGATCCTGTCGTCGCCGGCCCCGTGGGAATAGCCGCCCGCGTACCGGGTGACTGCCACCACCGTCGTGGTCATGTCGCGGTCGAGGCCCAGCTGTTCGGCGGCCGCCTGCTCCGAGATCCGGTCCTCGAGCAGGGCCGTCAGAGTCGTCGCACGGCTGTGGTACGAGGAGGTGCGGAACTCGCGTTGTCGCGCCAGTCGGAGCGCGACTGTGGGTGCGGCATCCCGCAGTGCTTCCTCGGCGGCGGGTGACAGGGCCGAATCCTGATCCAGCACCCAGAGCAGGCCGAGGACTTTACCGCCCGCCCGAACGGCCACGGCCAGGCGATCGGAGTGCAACGCTTTCGCGGGGGATATCCGCACCACGCCATGCGCGCGGCGCACCAGGTCATAGGCGTCTTCGTCCGCCGCGCCGAAGCAGGCACGCCGCCGGAGAATGGTCTGCCGTCTCGCCTGGTCGGTCTCCTGGTGCGTCAGTGTCGAGTGGGCGAGCACCCGGCCACTCGGGTCCTCAAGAACGGTGGCCCCGCCGACCGCGCACGCGATCTCGTTGGTCAGGCCGAACAGGTCGTCGTCCGGCCGCGATCCGTGAGGTCCGAGATGGCGGGCCACGGCGGCCACCGCCGCGATTACCGTGTCCAGGTGCTGCCACGCGACATCGTCGGGCGTGATCAGCAGACATACGCCGGCCGCGTTCGCCTCGTAGACAGCCGCCGAGTAATCCTCGCCCCGCGCCTTGAGGACCACGGCCCGGTAGCCCTCGGCCCCCGCCTGCCGGATGGCGTCGAGCGTATCGGCGCGGGCCGGTGAGCCGCCCACCGCGAGCAGGATGCCGTCTGCCTGCGGCGGTACGCGTTCCCCCATGTCGTGAACGACGGCGCCGGAGACGCGGCCGTCCACTCCGCGCGGTGCACAGGCCTGGTGCAGGAGGCTCTGCCCGGCCTGGGTGAGGAGGGTGGCGAGAGTGCTGGTCCACTCATGTGCCGCGGGTGCGGTGGAGTCGGATCCGGCGAAGTCACCGGAAGGTGTGTGAAGCGCCATCGTTGACCGCCTGTATGCCGAGGTTCAAGTGCTGTCCTGCCGCGGATCGATGCGATTGCGGCTGAGTCGTGGTGGCCGGCAGGTGCGAGGGCGCCCGGGGGGTGTCGGCTGAGACCCGTTGTTCGTCCGGGGAGGCGAGGCTTCACGGACACGGCTAGGGCGTCCAGGTGTGCGTGGAGAACAGGCCGGCGCGCCGCTCGTGGTCGTAGGTGTACACGCGCTCGCCCCGGACATAGGCGGCTTCGACGCGCTGCATCACATCGAGTGGGTCCCCGCTCCACACGCACAGGTCCGCGTCCTTGCCCGGCTCCAAGGAGCCGAGCCGGTCGGCGATGCCGAGCACCTGGGCGGGGTTGATGGTCAGGGACTCGATGGCGGTCGCCCGGTCGAGTCCCTCCTTGACGGCGAGGGTGGCCTGGTGGACGAGGAACTGGATGGGCACCACGCAGTGATCGGTGGCGATGCAGATCCGCACCCCCGCCGCCGCCAGTATCCCGGCGGTGCGCAGGGAGCGGTTGCGCAGTTCATTCTTGGCACGGCCTACGATCAGCGGGCCGAGGATGACGGGTATGTCGCGCTCGGCGATGAGGTCGGCCAGTTCGGCCGCCTCGGTGCCGTGGTCGATGACGAGGTCGTAGCCGAACTCCTCGGCCAGCCGGAGTGCTGTCGCGATGTCGTCGGCACGGTGGACGTGTTGCCGCCAGGGAATCTCGCGGCGCAGCACCCGGCCGAGGGCTTCCAGGTCCAGGTCGCTCGGAGTGCTCTCGCGGCGCTGCTTGTCGTAGTCCCGGGCGCGTTCGAGGGCTTGCCGGATCACGGCGGCGATGCCCATCCGGGTGCTGGGCATGCGTCCCTGGCCCCCGTAGTGCTTCTTGGGATTCTCACCGAGTGCCGACTTCATGCCGCAGGGCTCCCGCAGCACCATGTCCTCGACCGTACGGCCGGACGTGCGCAGCGCGACGCTCTGGCCTCCGATGGGGTTGCAGGAGCCCGGGTTCACCCCCACGGCCAGCACACCACCGGCGACGGCGTCACGAAAGGCGATGTCGTTGTGGTTGATTCCGTCCAGCGCCCGAAGCCGGGCGGTAACCGGATCGGTGGCTTCGTCATGGTCGTCGCCGGCCCAGCCCTCACCGTCCTCCAGCGTGCCGATGTGGGTGTGCGCGTCGATGAGTCCGGGCAGTACCCATCTGCCGTCGAGGTCGACGACGTCGGCGTCTGCCGGGACGGGCAGACTCGCGTCGCCCACGGCCTCGATCCTGCCGTCATGAATCAGCACGGTCCCGTTGTCGATGGAGCGGCCGGACACGGGTACGACGTGGCCACCGGTGAGCGCGATGGTCGAGTTGGCCATGAGGGATTGCCTTCCGAGGTGAGATCACACGGTGGAGCGGTGGTGGGCCGGGGCGGGGGAGTCGTCGGCGGGCTCGTACAGGACGCGCTCGGGAGCGTTGCGAACGGCGACGACGAGCACCACGAGGGCGAGCACGGCGTCGGCGCCGAGGGCCGAGGGAGTACTGAGCAGGCCGAGGTTGCCGGCGGCGCGGTCGGCAGCGGGATAGGAACCCAGGTAGCCGATGAGGGTGAGCCCGCCGTACCACAGCAGGATCCACCAGCCGTGGCGCAGGTGGACGGAGGTGCGTTCCCCGTCGCCGCGTTGCCGGGCGAGAACGAAGAGAGCGAACCCCATCAGGGCAACGACCATGATCTTCCAGGTGACGTCCCAGCCCGTCCAGTAGATCATCAGGTTGCACATCCATAGGGCGAGCCAGGCAAACGTGCGAGGTGCCCGCAGCCGGAACGGCCGCCGGCGTCCGCTCCCTCCCCGAGCCGTTCGGTGGCGGATGTCGTGCGGGACGTCTCGGCCATCACACGTCACCCGGCCTCCTCGTCATCCCGTCCAGCGCGCCGTACACCGTGTCGCCGTCCAGAAGCGTGGCAAGGACCGGGATGCCGGCGATCTCCTGAGAAGGCACCGACCGCGGGTCCTTGGCGAGCACCACCATGTCGGCCCTCTTGCCGGGAGACAGGGTTCCCAGGAGGCGGTCGAGGTGGCAGGCGCGGGCGGCGTCCCGGGTGTACGCGGCGAGTGCCTGTTCCACGGTGATCGCCTCGTGGGGCCCGATCGGCGATCCGGAATGGGAGCGACGCTCGACCATGAACTGCATGCCTCTCAGAGGCGCGCCGTCCGACACGGGGCGGTCCGAACTGGCGGCCAGGGGAACACCGCGCTCGACGAAGGCACGGCCCCGGTACATCCAGGGTGCCCGCTCGGGCCCCATGACGGTCGCGTAGTCGTCTCCGAACTCGTAGAGAAACGTGGGCTGGACCACGGCGAACACATCGAGGGCGGCGAGCCGGTCCAGCTGGTCCGGGCGGACCAGGCCGCAGTGCTCGATACGATGCCTGGCATCGGTCCGCGGGTTCTCGCGCTGAGCGCGCTCCAGCGCGTCGAGGGCGACATCGATCGCACGGTCACCGATGGCATGGAGGGCCACCTGCCACCCGGAAGCGTGCGCGGCACTCACGGTCCGGGCGACGTCCTCCGGATCACGCGCGAGGATCCCCGACTCGTCGCTGCCGTTGTACGGCCTGCCCAGCGCGGCGGTCCGGGCCATCATCCCGCCGTCCAGCCACATCTTCATAGCGCCGACGGACAAGCGGGCATCCCCGATCCCCGTGCGCAGTCCCAGGTCGAGTCCGATGCGGGAATCCGCTTGTGGATGCGCCGGAAGATCGTGCAACTGGTCGGCCACGACCATCAGCTGCGTCCGAAGGGACAGTCCCCGGGCGTGAGCTCGCTGGTAGTCAGCGAAGGCCGTCCGGCTGGATCCGGTGACGGCGCTGCCCACTCCTGCCTCGGCGCAGGTCGTCACGCCTTCGGCATTGCAGATACGAGCGGCGGCGAACAGCGCCGCGTCCAAGGCCGAAGGTTCGTACGGCGACCTCAGGGCCTGGACGAACCGCCTGCCGTCCTCCAGGAGGAGCCCGGTGGGCCGCCCCGCCGTGTCGCAGTCCACCCCCTCCGCTCCCCGGGCGCTGTCGGGCAGGCGGTCCAGTACTTCGCCGTTGACCACGGCGGCGTGTCCACTGGTGTGCAGGAGATGGACGAGCCGCCCCTCGGAGACTTGGTCGAGGTCGTGCCGGGTCAGGTGCCGGCCCAGCGGCCTCTGGTCGTACCCGACGGCCTCGACCCAGCCACCCGGCTCCGTGCGGCGAACCGCGTCCGTCAGGGTGCGCAGCACGGCCTCGATGCTGTCGCACGCGGCCAGGCTGACCGCTCGAGAGGCGAGCCCCGTCCACACGAGGTGGGCGTGCGCGTCGACGAATCCGGGGACCACGGTCGCTCCCCGTACGTCCACGGTGCGCCGTGCGGGGAGGTCGGTGACCTCGTCGTCCAGGCCGACGATCTGGCCGTTCCACACGCCGATGGCGTGTGCGTAGGGCCGGCGAGGGTCCATGGTGATCACCCTGGCGCCGGTGATCAGCGTATCGAGCCTCATAGGGCATCCGTTCTAGAACACTTTGGCGGGTGTGACGGAACGCTAGATTCGGCCATGTGCAACTCGCAAGGCCTGCGTTGTAATTTCCAGGTTTCTCCTGGCGGCTTTGCCTTTTCGAAACCCGCCCGTCGGGGGGTTGCTGTACTAGTACACTGGTCGCGTGGATCAAGCGATTGCTATACAGGGCCGCACTTCGCGCGAGGTGGCCGCCAGCGTGGAGGAGGCCGTACGCGAAGGGCGTGTCGCTCCGGGCGACCTGCTGCCGTCGGTCCGGTCACTCGCGGCCCGCCTGGGCCTGAGTCCGGCCACCGTCGCCGCCGCCTACCGGGACCTGCGTGGGCGAGGTGTGCTCACCGGCACCGTCGGCAAGGGCACGCGGATCAGCCCGCGTCCCCCGCTGGTCAGCAGGGTCGCTGTGCCCCTGCCGGAAGGTATTCGCGACGTCAGCGACGGCAACCCCGATCCCTCTCTCCTGCCCTCGCTGAACGACGTGGCTCACGCCCTGCGCATGCCGCCCTACCGCTATGGCGATTCCACGATGGTGTCCGGTATGAGTGAGCTGGGCGCGCGCGTCTTCGGAGAGTTCCAGCTGGCCGAGGAGCAGATCTGTCTGACCAGCGGGGCCATGGACGGGATGGAGCGGATTCTGGCCGCCTGGTTGCGCCCCGGCGACAAGGTCGTCGTCGAAGACCCCTGCTACACAGGGGTACTGGATCTGGTGCGGGCCGCGGGACTGAACCCCGTGCCCACCCTCGTCGACGACCGCGGCCTCGTGCCCGGCTCACTGCGCGACGCCCTGGCCGCACGGCCGGCGGCCGTCATCCTCACTCCACGGGCGCAGAACCCGACGGGTGCGGCGCTTGACGCCGACCGCGCTGACGAACTGGCCACTGTGCTGGACAGCCATCCCGATGTGATCGTAGTGGAGAACGACCACGCGAGCTCCGTCTCCGGAGTTCGCTATCACACGCTCATCCGGTCCCGCCGTCACTGGGCAGTGCTGCGCTCGGTCAGCAAGACCCTGGGACCGGATCTGCGGTTCGCCTTCCTCGCCGGTGACCACACCACGGTGAGCAGGGTCGAGGGCAGGCAGAAGCTGGGCGCCGGATGGGTCAGCCACGTACTCCAGCACATGGTGCTGGGCATGCTCTGCGCCCCCGAGACCGAGGAGCTCATGGCCCGGGCTCGGGACACATACACCCGGCGGCGTGAGCAGTTCATCGGTGAACTCGCGCACCGAGGCGTGAACGGGAGGGGCACCTCCGGGCTGAACGTGATGATTCCCGTGCCTGAAGAGGCCGCCACGCTCCGTCGGCTCCAGGGCCTCGGCTGGGTTCTGCGAGCCGGTGAACCACATCGTCTGGCTACACCGCCCTTCATCCGGGCGACGATCGCCACACTCGACTCCGAGGACATCACGGCGCTCGCCGACGCCGTGGCAGGCACCCTGCGGCCGAGATCACGAAGCCACTTCGCCTGATGCTGGACGGCACCGGCGCCATGGGCTGATGTGGTCTGTTCCTGTGTCACAACTGAATCGCCTTCACCTCCAGGAACTCCTCCAACCCATAGGTGCCGAGCTCCCGCCCGATGCCCGACCGCTTGTACCCCCCAAAGGGCGCGAGCGGGTTGAATCGGGCGCCGTTGATGTCCACAGCGCCGGTGCGCATGGCGCGGGCGAATCTCACCGCGTGTTTCTCATCGGCCGACCAGACGGCTCCCGCCAGGCCGAACTGCGAGTGGTTGGCGATGGCCAGGGCCTCTTCCTCGTCCGCGTAAGGCAGCACGGACAGGACAGGGCCGAAGACCTCCTGCTGCGCCACCGTGGCGTCGGGAGCGACGTCCGCGAGCACGGTCGGCGCGACGTAGTAGCCGCGTTCCATGCCCTCCGGCTGCTCCCAGCCACCGGTCACCAGCCGTGCGCCCTCGTCGACCGCCGTACGGATGAGAGCCCGTACCCGGTCCCGCTGCGCGGCCGACACCAGCGGACCGAGCCTGGTCGACTCGTCGAGAGGGTCCCCGAGGGTGTGTCGCCCGGCCGCGCTCGCGGCCAGTTCCACTGCCTCCTCGTAGGAGTCCTGGTGCACCAGCAACCGTGTCCAGGCGGTGCATGTCTGACCGGCGTTGAGGAAGGCATTGGCCACCCCGCTCTTCACCGCCGTCTCGATGTCTGCGTCAGGAAGCAGCACATTCGCGGACTTGCCACCCAGTTCCAAGGTCACTCGGGTGATATTGCGAACCGCGAGAGCGGCGGCATGCGACCCGGCCGCCACCGAGCCGGTGAAGGACAGCACGTCGATGCCGGGATGGGCTGCCAGTGCCTGACCGGCTTCGGAGCCGTACCCGGGCACCAGATTGACCACCCCCGCCGGCAGTCCCGCTTCGTGCAGGATTTCCATGAGCGCGTAGGCCGACAGCGGTGCCACCTCGCTGGGCTTGACGACCACGGTGCAGCCGGCGGCCAGCGCCGGAGCGAGCTTCGTGACGAGCTGGTGCAGCGGATAGTTCCACGGCGTGATCGCGCCGACGACGCCCGCCGGTTCCTTGGCGGCGACCGTGTTGCCGACACGTTCGTCGAAGTCGTACGTGCTCAGCAGATCCGCGTAGCTGCTCAGGACGGTCTGGGGGAGAGCCACCTGGATCCGCTTCGACGTGCGGATCGGGCATCCCATTTCCTGTGAGATCGTCGTCGCGATCTCCGACGACCGGGCGGCCAGCCCTTCCTGGGTCCGCCGCAGCAGAGCCGCCCGTTCCGCGGGCGTTGTCTGGGACCAGGTGGCGAACGCCTCCTGCGCGGCCGCGACCGCCGCGTCGATGTCGGCCGCCGTACCGCACGGCACTTCGGCGAGCCGCTCTTCCGTCGCCGGATTCTCCACCTCGATCACCTGATCGGAACACGGTGTCTCCCAGACACCGCCGATGAACAGCTGCTTTCGGTCCAGCATGAGTCCTCCTCGATCCAGGGGTAGGGCTGATATGACTGACTGAGCGCACATTCACTACACTGATGTCGACCCGAAGGAGACAAGACATGAAGGCATCGAAGCGGGCGTCCGAGGCGGGTCCCGAGAGGTTTGAGGCCACTCAGCTCGACGACGATTCCGCGAAGCTGTGGGAGTACGGCTTTTCCGAGGTCGCCCAGAAGATGCTGACATCCGCCGTGCGGTGCTTCGCCGCCAAGGGCTTTCACGCCACCACCACGCGTGACATCACCTCAGGCGCGAAGCTGAGTCCCGCGGCCCTCTACGTCCACTTCGACTCGAAGGAGGACGTGCTGTACACGATCTCCAGAGTGGGTCACAAGAGCGCGCTCGCGGTGACCCAAGGGCCGGAGGACGACGACCCCGCCCAGCACCTGCGCAGCACATTCGCTCGCTATGTGGCCTGGCATGCTCGCTACCACGTCACCGGCAGGGTGAACCAGTACGAGATGGCCGCGCTGTCTTCGGAACACTATGCGGAGATCCTCACTGTCCGGCACGAGACCAACGACGTCTTCCGTAAGATCGTCCTGCGAGGGGCCGCCGAGGGAAGTTTCGTGCCGGTGGACGTCAACCGGGTGGTGCGGGCGATGAACTCCCTCGCCATCGACCTCGTCCGCTGGTACCGGCTGGAAGGTTCCGACTCGCCCGAGCAGCTCGGAGCGTTCTATGCGGAGGTGGCCCTCGGCATGGTCACCAACCCGGCCCTCGCCGCGGCGTCCGCCTCGCCGTCCAGGCGCCGCGGAGGAAAGTGAGATCGGGCACCGCTGCCCCTCACAGACCGAGGTCACGGCCTATGAGTTCCTTCATGATCTCGTTCGATCCCGCCCAGATCTTGGTCACCCGGGCGTCCTGCCAGGCCCGCGCGACGCGATACTCGCGCATGTAGCCGTAGCCTCCGAAAAGCTGAACACATGCATCCAGTACCTCGTTCTGCACCTGTGCGGTCCACCACTTGGCCTTGGCCGCCTGCACGGCGGACAGCCGCCCCTGCGCATGAGCGAGCAGACACTGATCCACGAACGCCTGCGTCACGTCGACCTTGGTGACCAGTTCGGCCAGTACGAACTTGTTGTACTGGAAGGCCCCCACCGGTCGGCCGAACGCGTGCCGTTCCCTGGCGTAGGCGATGGTCTCCTCCAGCAACGGCCGTACGTGAGCGATGTTGGTGATCGCTCCGTTGATCCGCTCCTGGGGCAGCCGCTCCATCATGTAGGCGAATCCGCGGCCCGGTTCGCCCAGAAGCGCCGATTCGTCGAGGACGACATCGTCGAAGAACAACTCGGCGGTGTCGGACTCCGGCTGCCCGACCTTGTCCAGCTTCCGGCCTCGCCGGAAGCCCGCTTGCGCCGCCTCCACCAGGAACAGGCTGATGCCTCTGGCGCGTTCACCCGGTCCCGTGCGTGCCGCAACGACCACCAGATCCGCGCCGGTGCCGTTCGTGATGAAGGTCTTCGCGCCGTTGAGGACCCACTTACCGTTCCTGCGCACCGCCGTGGTACGCAGGGAAGCGAGGTCGGAACCACCGGACGGCTCCGTCATCGCGATGGCGCTGACCAGTTCGCCGCTGCAGAAGCCCGGCAGCCACTGCTTTCGCTGCTCCCTCGTGCCGAGCTCCACCAGATAGGGAGCGACCACGTCGTAGTGGATGCTGAGACTGGAGGCCACAGCCGCGCCGACGGCTGCCAGTTCCTCCGTCAGCACCGCGCTGAAGCGGTAGTCGCCGGCGTCGCTCCCGCCGTACTCCTCCGGTACCCCCAGACCGAGGAACCCCTGCCGGCCGGCTTCCCGCCACACCTCGCGGGGCAGAAAACGGTCCTCGATGGCCTGCTCGTGGACGGGCTTCACGTGCCGGTCCACATACGTTCGTACTGATGCGCGGAACGCATCATGATCGCCATTGAATACAGTACGCACTTCGCAACCTCCACTTACTAAGCGCACAGTCACCTTGAGGTCATACGCAACCGCTGTCAAGCAAGGATTCTAAATGTGCAGGTCAGATGCCTGTTGAGGCTTCAATGCCTGCACCCTTCTTGACATCCGGTCCGCACGCAGATGACTATGCGCTCATTCACGCCGCCCCGACTGTCGCATTCGGACAGAGGGAGCAAGGCATGCCGTCGCAGCCGAGGAGATGCACTGTGATCGCCCCCAGGAAGAACGGCACCATCGAGTGCGAACAGAGAGGCGGTGTCCTGCTCGTCACCTTCAACCGGCCCGAGTCCCTCAACGCCCTGACGCTGGACATGGACGCCCAGTACCGCGAGGTGCTGTCAGCGGCTGCGGCCGACCCGGACGTGCGGGCCATCGTGGTCACCGGTGCGGGACGGGCCTTCTGCGCGGGAGCGGACATCGCCGCACTTGAGGCGCTCGCATCGGATCCGGACCGGGAGCACTTCGGCACCGCCTTTCACACGCCACTGCTTCTCGACAAACCGCTGATCGCCGCGGTCAACGGTGGCTGTGCCGGGCTCGGACTGGTCCAGGCGCTCTTCTGCGATGTGCGGATCGTCGCGGAGGAGGCCAAGCTCGTGACCTCCTTCGCACAGCGGGGTGTAGTCGCGGAACACGGGCTCACGTATCTGCTCGGTGCCGTCGCCGGCGCAGGCCATGCGCGCGATCTGCTGCTGTCGAGTCGGGTGATCGACGGTAGGGACGCCGTTCGCATGGGACTCGCCACGCGTGCGGTGCCGAGGGCACAAGTGGTGGAAGCCGCCATGGCCTACGCCACCACCATCGCCGACACCTGCTCGCCCACGTCGCTCGCCGTGATCAAACGGCAGTTCCGCCGGGACTTCCTCGCCGACTACCAAAGGGCCGCCGCCCACGATCTCGGCCTTCTCGCGGAGGCGTTCCGTGGCGCCGACTTCGTCGAGGGCGTATCGAGCTACCGGCAGAAGCGCTCCCCGCGATTCCAGGGAATTGCGCAGACCCTCGGTACCACCGTGCCACCGGAGTCCGCCTCATGACGGCGGAGTACACGCTCGTCTCGATCTTGGAACGGAACGCGCTCTCTCCCGCGACCGCCGGGCGGCCGGCCTTCACTCAGGGCGCCGAAGTGCGGACCTTCGCCGATCTGTACGCCAACGCGAACCGGTTCGCCCACGCCTTGCTGGAACTGGGAGTCGGCAAGGGCGACCGTGTCGGTGTACTGATGGGGAACAGGCTCGAATGGCTTGAGGCACTCTTCGCCATCACCTCGATCGGCGCCGTGTGCCTGCCGGTCAACGTCCTGCTGACCGGCCACGACGTGAACACCGTGCTGCAGAACGGGGCCCCGCGCGTACTGATCGTCGATGAGCACGCCCAGGCGGCCCTCCACAGTATGACGGCGGTGCCCGGGGCGGTCGTGACCGTCGGCCACGTCGACGTACCCCCCGGCATACGCACGCACACCTACAAGGACCTGTTGCTCTTCGGCGTCGAGGAGGCCCCGCAGATCGCGGTCTCGGGTACCGAGCCCGCGATGATCTACTACACGTCCGGGACCACCTCCGCCCCGAAGGCCGTGTTCCACACCCACCAGCGGGTCCTCTGGAACGCCCAGCACCAGATGTCCGACCTCGCGTTGCGGGACGATGAGAAGTATCTCGTCGTGCCTTCGTTCTCCTGGAGCGCGGGCCTCCATCACATCACCCTGGCGCAGCTGTGGACCGGCGGATGTTCCGAAGTGCTCCCCACCGGCTCCGCGACCTTGAAGAGGGTCGTCGACACCGTAGAGCGGGCCGGCATCGCCAGGGCCTTTCTGGCGCCCACGCTGCTCAAGCAACTGGCCGAAGACCACGAGCTGTTGGAACGCGTGCGGGTGAGCTCACTCAACCGCGTGATGAGCGGGGCCGAACCCCTTCCTCCGAGCCTTGTCTCGTATCTCCATCAAGCGCTGCCGTCCTGTTCGATCACGCAGGCCTACGGCATGACCGAGATGCCTCTGATCGCTGCCTGTATCGAGCCGGGGGAGGCACGCGCGCACCCTGCCAGCACAGGGCGGGCCAGCACCATCGCGACAGTGGCGGTGCGACGATCCGACGGCAGGGTCGCCTTCGAGGGCGAGGGCGAGATCCTGCTGCGCTCTCCCGCCACAACGACCGGTTACGTGGGGAACGAAGCGGCGACCGACCAGGCATTCCGCGATGGCTGGTTTCACACCGGTGACAGCGGCCGTCTGGATCCGTCCGGCCTCCTCACGGTGACAGGACGCACCAAAGACGTGATCATCACCGGCGGCATCAATCTGTACCCGAGCGAGGTCGAAGAGGTGATCCTGCGCCTGCCCGGGGTGGTCGAGGCAGCCGTCATCGGTGTTCCGGACGATCGGTGGGGCGAACGGCCCATGGCCGTCGTCGTCACCGGCGCCTCGCACCCTCTGACCGAGTCGGAGGTCATGCGTCACTGCGCCCGGTCGCTCTCCGCGTACAAGCGGCCCAGTCAAGTGCTGGTGCGCACCGCCCCGCTGCCGAAGACCGTCACCGGCAAGATCCTCAAGCGGGGGCTGCGGGCCGAACTCGCCGGCAGCCCCCAACCCGGTGCGGACCCGCCCCGGTCGGACGGCGTTCCGGAGCAGTCGACCTGACGTCCCTCGGACCATCTCGTTCTCATCACTCCGTAACCTCTCTGAAGGAGCGTGATCTCGTGGGCGCAACCCCCTCTCGCGTCGCTGTTGTGACGGGTGCTGCCCGTGGTATTGGCGCCGCGACGGCTGTAAGACTGGCGCACGACGGCATGGCCGTGGCCGCGCTGGACCTGGACGAAGAGTCCGCCGCCGAGACGGCGAAGACGATCTCCGAGTCGGGCGGCAGGGCGGTGGCCGTCGGCGCTGACGTAGCGGATGCGGCACAGGCCGACCAGGCCGTCCGCCGCGTGGCTGATGCTCTCGGGCCCCCGACCGTGCTGGTGAACAACGCGGGAATCACCCGGGACAACCTCATCTTCAGGATGTCGGAATCCGACTGGGACGACGTCATGGCCGTCCACCTGCGAGGGTCGTTCCTCATGACACGAGCCGTGCAGACGTACATGGTCGCGGCACGTCACGGAAGGATCGTGAACCTCTCCTCCACCTCGGCCCTGGGCAACCGCGGTCAGGTCAACTACGCGGCGGCGAAAGCCGGGCTGCAAGGCTTCACCAAGACACTAGCCATCGAACTGGGCCAGTTCGGCATCACCGCCAACGCCGTGGCACCGGGCTTCATCCTCACCGACATGAACCGTGCCGTGGCCCACCGGCTGGGCGTGCCGTGGGACGACTACGCGGCCGCTTGCGTGCGCGACATTCCCGTCGCGCGAGCCGGGACGGTCACCGATGTGGCCAACACCGTGTCCTTCCTTGCCGCCGAGGAAGCCGGTTTCGTCTCCGGACAGGTGATCTATGTCGCCGGTGGTCCCACGGACTGACCTTCCCAGGCTCACACGCCGAGCCGTAATTCCTGACTCCTCGACACTAAGGATGAGTACACCATGCGCGTTTTCGACGGAATCGGCGAACTCCGCGAGCATGTAGGCGAGCACATCGGTTTCAGTGACTGGCACGACGTGACCCAGCGTCAGGTGGATCTCTTCGCCGCAGCGACCGGTGACCACCAGTGGATCCACGTCGATCAGCAGCGGGCTGCCAAAGGTCCGTTCGGCAGCACCATCGCCCACGGCTATCTGACGCTGGCCATGCTTCCGTCGCTGGTCTCGGAGATCTACGCCGTGACGGATCTGTCGATGCTGGTCAATTACGGGGTGAACAAGGTCCGCTTCACGGCACCGGTGCCGGTCGGCTCGGCCCTTCGGGCAGGCGGCGAACTGCTGTCGGTTGACCTGAACGGCGATCACGCACAGGTCGTCCTGCGGGTCGTCGTCGAGAGGGGAGGCCACGACAAGCCCGTGTGTGTCGCGGACACTGTGTCCCGGCTCGTTCGCTGAGCTCTCCCGACCGGGCGATGCCCGGCGCGCCGATTTTGTCCAACACTCCTGCAGGAGCAGTACATGCGAGAAGCAGTGGTTGTTGCCACCGCCCGCACCCCCGTCGGCAAGGCCTACCGGGGCTCCTTCAACGACACACAGGGCCAGCACCTGGCCTCCCACGCCATCACCGGGGCACTCGCACGGGCGGGACTGGACGGTGCCGAGGTCGATGACGTCGTCCTGGGCTGTGCCATGCCGGAGGGCAGCACCGGATACAACGTGGCGCGCCAGGCCGCACTCCGCGCCGGCCTCTCTGTGGTGGTCCCCGGTATGACGGTTGACCGACAGTGCGCCTCCGGCCTCATGGCCATTGCGATCGCCGCAAAGCAGATCGTCGCCGACGGAATGGGCGTCACGATCGGCGGTGGCGTGGAGTCGATCTCCCTGGTGCAGAACGATCTCCGGAACGTCTACCGGAGCCGGGATCCGTGGCTGGCGCAACAGGAGGACTCCGTCTACGTCTCCATGTTGGAGACCGCGGAGAACGTGGCCGAGCGCCACCACATCAGTCGCGAGGTTCAGGACAACTTCGCCCTGACCTCGCAGCAGCGCATGGCGCACGCACAGGCGCGAGGAGCATTCGACGACGAGATCGTCCCTTTCACAGGGACGCATCTGGTCAAGGGAACGTCAGCGGAGTTCACTCTGTCCATTGACGAGTGCAACCGTCCTGCGACGACCTCGACCGGACTCGCCGGGCTCAAGCCCGTCCTGGACGACCGCCCCGGGCACCGTGCGTCCGTCACCGCAGGCAACTCCTCCCAGCTCTCGGATGGCGCTTCCGCGAGTGTCCTCATGGAGGCCAGAGAGGCTTCGAGGCGTGGTCTAGAACCCCTTGGCGTCTACCGTGGCATCTCAGTGGCGGGTTGTGGACCTGGCGAGATGGGCATCGGCCCGGTGTTCGCCGTGCCCAAGCTGCTCGCCACGCATGGTCTGTCCGTCGAAGACATTGACTTGTGGGAACTCAACGAAGCGTTCGCCTCCCAAGCCGTGTTCTGCAGGGACCGTCTCGGTATCGATCCGGAGAGGCTCAACGTCAACGGTGGCGGGATCGCCATGGGACATCCCTACGGGATGAGCGGGGCTCGGCTCGTGGGGCACCTGCTGATCGAGGGCAGGCGGCGCGGAGCCCGGTACGTGGTCGTCACCATGTGCGTCGGTGGCGGCATGGGGGCGGCGGGTTTGTTCGAGGTCTGCTGAGCACGGGGAAGCCGGGAGGCGAATCGGTCGTGGCCCTCGTGTCCCATATGCAGGTCCACCAAGTGGGCCGTTCCCTCTGCCAGTGCCACGGCTTCGGCCACTGGTCCGTAGCCCTAGGCCTCAACGGTGTAGGTGCCTGGAGTGAGGTTGTACAGGATGTAGGTACCGTCGGAGACGGTCAGCGTCGAGCCCACCACTTCGCCCGATATACCAGGCAGGGTGCTGCGAGCGTCGGCAGGGGGCCCGTGACCTGGTGGCGCAATGCCGATGCTGCTGATGCAGACGATTTGCGAAACATCGGAGGCGGCCAGCCCCACAGTGCGCCGTGCCCCGGACACGGCGGTCCCATTGCTGATCACGGTGGGCGACAACCCGCAACGGCTGGACAGCGAAGCGTCGTTCGCTGCGCTGTGCAGAGTCAGCCCTGTCGAGCGTTCCTCGGGGCGCCGACAGTTCCGTCGCCTCAACCGCGGCGGCGGCCGGCAGGCCAACGCGGCGCTGCACCCCATCGGGTTCATCCGCCTGCGGGGCGACGCGCGCACCCAGGACTACTACGAGCGCCGGATCAAGGAGGGCAAGACCCGGCGCGAAAACGTCCGGTGCGTCAAACGCTACGCGGCTCGGGAGGTCTTCCACCTGGTCAAACAGCTTCATCCAGCACCCCGCTCATAGGGGCTGTGTGATAGCGGGTGATCGGCGAAGCCCCTGACGGGGACCTCTTTATAGAACCGTGTGACGACGAAGACGCACAGGAGCGTTCCGGTGCGGCTTTGTCGAGATGGGCTGCGCTGGCGCTGCGAGGCGGTCGGCGCCTCATGCGGTCCGGGTTCCTGTGACGCTTTGAGGGTGCGCCTGATGTTCCATGCCGCTCACGGCGCGCCCCGGCCACGGATGGGTGGAGCACGAAGGACCGGAACATCCAGAGAGTGACCTCATGGGATGTGAGTGAGCGCGTTCGACACCTACTCGCACCCGGCAGTGGGTGGCGTTCTCGGCTTCCCGTCGCGGGCTGAGGCGGCTCCGGCCCCGTAGTCTGCGGTGCGGGATGAGCTGGCTGGTGCCTCCGTAGCCGCGTTCGGCGACGGTAGGTGCCCCTCGGCAGGAAGAGATCGGGAGCCCGGCGCCGACAGGACACCCGGGCCGGTCTTCAGCCCTGTTCCCGGTGTGGGGACGGATCCGGCGGGAAGGCCAGACCGGTGACGGTGCCGGCCTGGACGATCGGGCCGTGCTGGGTGCCGCCGGAGACGGTGTTGTGCACCGTGCCCGAGCGGCCCGCTGCGGCGGCCTCCAGGCGGCGCAGCGACGCTCCGAGAGCACTCAGGTCCTCGCCGGCGAGCGCCCCGGTTTCCACCAGCGCGCAGAGACGGGTCTGCCACTCGGCCGCGATGTCGGACGCGGCGTGCTCGTCCATTGCGGTGCCGGTGGGGAGCAGCCGCGCACGCGCGTCGTCCAGGCCGCTGATCGCGACGGTGTCCGCGCCCGCACGTGCCAGGAACCGGCCCATCAGTGCGCGGGCGTGAGTCCAGGAATCGGTGACCATGAGGGAGACCAGGGTGGTGGCTCCCGATGCCGCCATCGCGGCCAGTTCTGCGTCCATCGCGTCCTCCTGGATGCGCAGGGATGAAATGTCCCGGTCGGCGGTCAGTCCGTCTCGGCCGGCGCGCCGGGGGCGGGGGCCGGTTCCGCTCCGGTCTCGGGGGCGGGAGGTCTCGGCGGATCGAATCGGCGTAGGAGGTCCTCCGCTGTCTCGTGGCGGTTGTGCTGCTCGATGAGCTGCGAGAACTGTCGGGCCAGCATGGCCCGCCGGTCGTCGTCCTCCGTGAAGCCCATAGCTTCGAAGAACCCCGACAGGTGGTCTGCAGCCGAGGGCTCACGGGCTGGGAGATCGGCAGACTCCGTGCCGATGTCCGGCGTCCCGGGTCCTCCTGGCCGGTTCGGCAGCATCTCGAGCAGGCGCTCGGGGATGTCGGTGTCGTTGGCAGCGGAGGTCAGCTGCGCCAGCAAGGGGAGGTCGGCCACGGTCTTCGCCACGTGCTCGTCGTTCTTCGTGAGCCACCACACGACGGCGCTGCCGGTGTCCTTGAGGGCGTCCTCGCCCAGATACCGGCGCTTGCTCTGCTCGTACTTGCGCTGGTGCTCCCAGACCGCCTCGTCCTTACGTACGCCGGCGAGCCGGTCCAGACGCTCCTGGTCCTCGTCGGGCAACGTGAGGCTGACGTCCTCCGCCATCGCCCGGAGGTGGCCCGTGGAATCCGGGCACATGCGGCTGAGGGCGCCGCCGAGTTCGTGCTGAAGGAGCGAGGCGTGGCCGGGTTCCTGCTTCTCGGCAATCGCGCGAGCCCGGCTGAGGACCGCGTCGACGGCGAGGCCGGCTGGGTTGACGACCGTGCCGCGCCCCGAATCGTCGGCGAAGCACCACCGCACGGTCGCCGAAAAGACGAAGTGGTAGTCGTCCCAGAGACTCGGGAGCGCGACTCGGTTGACGCGGTACTCGGTCCGCTCCACCGGGGCAGCCGTGAGCTGCTCCTCGAAGCTGACCGGTACCGGGCCGCGGCGCTGCGAGGCCACCCGGAAGGTTACGGCGGGCAGCACGAGAAGAAGCGCGGCCAGCGCCGGCCAGGTCCAGCCGGGCCATCGCTGCACCAGGCCGACTATGGTCAGCAGCAGGCCGCACAGAACAGTGAAGAACATGGTCGTCGTCTTGCGTGCGGTCGTCATGATCGACCCCCTCTGGCCGATGCCGACGGGGCGGCAGGACCGAGGTTCTGTGCCACGCCGATCTTGTGGAGCAACAGGTCAGTCGTCTTAGTGGAGTGGGCGCCGACGCCGGGAGAAGCGAACTCCGCTTGGCGTGCGGACGCGTACAACGCGGCGAAGGCGGCGCCCCGGTCCTCCCCGCATCGGTCGGCGGCAGCGACCAGCAGGTCGAGAAGGACCTCCCCGCGGTCACCGGCGCCCTCGGCCGCCCAGTGCAGCCAGCTCTGTATCTCTGTCCGCGGTGCCACGCGTCGTCCTTCCGGCCGCGACACCGCGTGGGTCAGCACAGCGCGCCAGCACGTGATCAGCGAGCGTTGTACCCCGCCCTCGTCGACCAGGGCGCGGGTGGTGACGGAGCGGTCCGTGAGCGGCTCCGGATCGCTGACGCGCAGAAAGATGGCCAGGTCGGTCGGTGCGAGGTCGCCGCGTGCCAGCCGGTCGAGCAGCTTTCGGCGCAGCCGTCGGCTGTCGGCCACCAGGTCGCACAGGACCTGCAGCGCATGGGCCGTGCCGCGCTCACGCCGGGCGAGATGGTGCAGCCGGATCAGAGCGTGGTCCGGATGGTCCAGCGCGAGGACGTCGGCGCAGACCTGGATCAGCACTTGGGCGAACTCACCGGTCAGCCGGCGGTACGCGCACCACTGGTAGATCCGCTCGCGGAAGTCCCTGCCATGGGCGGGGTCCGTGAGACCGCAGGTGAGCGCCTGGACCGCGGCCTCCGACCGGGCTCTGCCCGCTCCCTGCGCGCTCCACCGTTCGGCGAGCGCGGCGAGGGCGTCGGTCCGCCCGGTCCGCAGGTACTCACCCGCCAGCCGGGCCACCAGTCCGTCGCGGACGACCGGCACGAGATGCGGGTCGCTCGACTCGACGACTCGCGCGGCCCACGCGCCGAGGTGCGGCCGCAGGTCGGGCATGTGGTCCCAGAAGTGGGCGCGGACGGCGGAGTCGTAGTCCAGCTCGGTGAACCGCACGCGACCGTCCGGCCCGGAGCGGGCCGAGATCTCCGACAGCCGCTGGGCGAGGTCCTTGCGCTGGAGGAGCGGAGTCTCCTCCTCAGGGGCCCCGACCGTGCTCAGCAGAAGCGCGGCAGCCCGGTGGACGACGTCGGCGTGCGCGCCGTGGAGCATGGACACGGCGATCATCAGGGCGCGTTGGGAGGCGTCGGGCAAACCGGCGACGCGGTCGGCGACTTCGGCGCGGCGCCCGGCGCGCGCCCGTTTCGCGGCCGCGCACCACTCGGGGAACCCCTCGCCGGGTCCGGCCGTTTCGCGGGCCCGCCGTATGCGGTCGGCGAAGTCGGCGATCTCCCGCATGGGTGTGCGTTCGCTCAGGAACTCGTCGACGGTGACGTCGTTCCGGAGAAACTGCTCGCACGGCACGCCGTGGGCGCGCAGGTGGCGTCTGAGAACCTCCATGGGGAAGGCCGGCGGTCCGATCTCGACACGGTAGTACTGGAGGTCGGGATCGAGGGCCTCGTCGTGCGGCATGACTACGACGAGATGGGCCCGCCGCTCGCGCACTGTCTGGCGCAGGGCGGGCAGACCTCCCCGCGCCGCATGCCAGAGACCGGCCTCCGCGGTGGACAGGTCGAGCAGCAGCCGGTCGTCCGGGTCGACGAAAGCTGGGTCGTGCAGCGGCAGCTCGTCGGGCAGGAGTTCGCGGAAGGCCCCGCCGGGACGGTGGTATTCGCGCAACAGTACGCGAGCCGTGGCCGAGCGGCCGCTGCCGGGAGCACCGTCGAGGATGACGCTGCCCGTCTCCTCGAGCGTGTTGCGTGCCCTTCCCATGTTGACCGGAGCGACCAACACCCGTCGGACCCAGCGCAGTTGGTCATCGGGAAGCTGCCGGAAGACCGGCTTTCGGGGTTCGTCGGCAACGGCGCCGAGGTTGACGTAAATGTGGCCGTCGCCCGTGTGCGTGACGCCCCGCGTGCTCTCGACCCGAGTGGTGTGTTCTGTGGTCACCGTCGGTCGTCCTGGGGCCGCTCCGGCTCCCCGAACCGCTGGTGGACGTCCCCGTGGTGGTCGCCCTCGGTGTACGTCGTCCCGGTGCCCGAGATGTAGCGGTCGCCCGCCACATGGCGTGAGTTGTCGTAGATGCTGCCGCTGCCCGTGTGGACCGTGCCGTGGGAGTTCTTCACGATCGTGCCACCGACGTCACCGCTGAAGTGGCCCGCTTGGACGGATGTTCCGCTCACGTCCCCGATCGAGTTGTGCACGGTGGCCGACGACGACGGCTCGCCGGGCTCGATCAGGTCCCGCAGCTCGGGCACCAGCTCGGCGACCAGATCACCGATACGCCGGACGCCGGCCTCGGTGTCGTGGGTGCTGTCGAACGGTACGGACTGCAGATCGGCGAGCCGCGCCAGCTCCGGGGGCAGGGCCGCTTTGCTCAGCCGGTCGGTCTTGCGGCCGTCCAGCACAGGGACGACGATGAGCCCGCACTCGAACGCGGCCTGGATCTCCTTGCGCACCCAGTCGTCGGGGTCCTGCAGCCGACTGCGGAAGTTCGTCCAGTCCGGTCCTACGACGGCCAGCAGCACGGAACTGTGGCGTAACGCGGTCAGGAGAACCTGGGGGTAGGCGTCCCCTGGGGTGATGGACCTGGACGCGCGGAAGACACGGTCCGCGCCGAAGCGACGTGACAGCTCCTGGTCGAGGAGAGCCGCGGTCCGCTCCCCGTCGCCGGTACGGTAGTTGATGAACACGTGGGGCATGCCAGTGACTCCTTCAGATGGTGGACGGGCGCGACAACGTGCCGAGTTGCGGTCCCAGCCGGCGTACGGAGGAATGGTTCGCGTGGCGCGCCAGGGCGCGGGCAAGCCGCCTCAGGTCGGTCGTGACCGTGGCGGAACCCACAGCCTCCACGCCGTCGAGCAGGGGCGCCGTCAGGTCGCAGGCGTGGTCGATCTCGCCGGCCGACGCGTAGGCGAGTGCGCGGCGGACGCCGTACCTGACCTGGGTGCGGACCGCGTCCGTGCCGACCAGGGCGAGTTGTCGGTCCAGTTCCTTGCTCGCCTCGCGCGGCCGCCCGAGATCGACCAGGCACCAGCCGGTGACCATACCGACCGGATCGGGAAGGTGCATGGTGCCGATCACCGGCTCGTCGGTCCTTTCGTCCTGGAGGGCAAGAAGCGCACGCGCGCGGTCCAGCGCGTCCAGACAGGCCCGGTGGTCACCCGCCAGGGCGTGCCCCTGGGCTTCGCGCTGTGCGGCGAGCCCGCGGATCCGCGGGGGCAGGGCCCTGCTTTGCGCGCGACGGGCCAGAGCGACTGTCTGCTCGGCGTCGTCCCGGTACAGCGTGATCAGGGCCCGGCGGACCAGCGCGTAACCGGACAGTGCCCGGTCGCCGCCTTCGGCCGCCAGATCGACCGCGCGCTGCGTCCACCACAGAGCCGCCCGCTCGTCCCCGGTCTCCTGCACCAGCCAGCCGACGTATTCGGCGTACCGGGAGCCGAGGGCCAGCAGGTGGCGACGGGTGCCGCTGTCACAGTGGGCGGACAGTTCCCGCAGGGTGTGGGTCTGTGCGATCAGAACGGGCAGGAGGAGACCGGGCGCCACCGTCTGGCCGAGTCTGCGGTAGTGGGTGAACAGCAAGCGGGAGGCTTCCAGCATTTCCGCGCCCGCGGCCGGCGAGGTCGGGCCCGCGCTGTCGGACCGCCACGCCATCAGCGAGGCGACACCGGCGCCCACGACTTCCCGTCGGCCCACGGGCTGGAAGGTGTTCGGTCCGTCCGGCGACAACTGCATGATCCAGTCCTCCTCCTGGACATGGCCCGGCGCCGGAACGACGGGCGGGTCGGTGGTCGCCGGTGCGAGCAGGGCCAGCAGGGCCCCGCCGGCCCCGAGGGTGGCGTCGCACAGGCGGGCGAGGTCACGGCTGGGGGCCTTCAGGCCCCGCTCCACCTTGCTCAACTGCGCCTTGCTGTAGTGCACGGACCCGGACAGGGCGGTGAGGCTGAGCCCTGCTTCCAGACGCCGCTTCCTCAACTCCTCGCCGAACCCGGTGGCTGGCTGTGGCACGGAAACCTCCAACCCCTCCCGCCTTGGCCGAGTCGGCGCTGCACGAAAGCGTGCGGCAGTCGGGCCGGGGCGGACAAGGCGATCGATGCTGTTTCCCGTTTCCTTCTCCGACATGGGAACGCGGCATGCGCGGCAGGGAGGACCGGAGAACCGGACTACCTGGAAGCCGTGCCGAAACGGGAAGCTCCGCAGCGCAGCGACTGGGAGGACATGCGAGCCAGGAGGGCGAGGTCCGCCGGATTCCTCCCGCCGTGTGAGATCTCGTGAGGGAGGCATCGACGGCAAGCCCCTGCAGACGCGGCTGGCGGGGGCTTCCGAGCGGGTGTGCTGCAGTGTCCGGCGGCAGCGTACTCCTCGGGCTCTGCTGACCCGCGCGTGCGGTGGATGCGGGGCCCGTGGCGAGCAACAGATCGTAAGCGTCGCTTCTGCAAAGCTGGAGGCGTCTGAGGCGATGCCTGGTGATGACAGGGTTTGTGTGGTCTCCCGGAACGGCTACAACGCCGCCGAACTGATTCGATCGGTGTCTGCACCGTGGACGCCCGCCTGTGGCATGCAGCGGTCCGAGACGCGGCCCGAGGCAACCAATCGACCAGCGCCGACCGCTCGATCGAGGCTGCGCCGAAGTCTGGCTGTCACATTTGTGCCGTGCGATCCGACTTCTTGTACGAGAGGGCACGGAACGGCCGTGCCGGAACAGGACAGGACGAGGAAGCGGACACGCGGATCGTCATCCTCGGTGCGAACGGCGGCACCGGCCGCCAACTCGCCCAGCAGGCACTCAAGGTCGGCCACGAGGTCGTTGCGGTGACGCGCAACCCCGACGGCTTCCCCATCGCGGCCACGCGCTTGACGGTTGCCCGAGCGGACGTGCATGACCGGGCAGCGATTGCGCGGGTGGTCGAGGGCAGTGAGGTGGTGCTCTCCACGTTGGGGGTGCAATTCAGCCGGAAGCGGGTCACGATCTACAGCGACGGGACCGCGTCCATCGCCGATGCTATGACGACCCACGGGCTCAAGCGGTTGGTAATCGTGAGCTCGGCGGGCACTGAGCCGACTCGGCACGCCGACGCCGGGTTCCTGTTGAACCGGGTGAAGAAGCCCATGGTCACCCGGACGATCGGCAAGACGACGTACGCCGACATGCGCCGCATGGAGGCCTTCTTGCGCCAGTCCAACCTGGACTGGACAGTCATGCGTCCTGGCGGCCTGTTCGACGTGGAGCAGTCCGGTGACTGCGAGCTGGCGGAGAACCGCTCCGAGCGAGTGTTCACCAGCCGCGCCGGCCTGGCCGCGTCGATGCTGGCCCAGGCCACCAGCTGGATGTGGATCGGCAAGTTGGTCGCGGTCAACACCACCAAGGGTGCTCCCACCGTGCTGCAGATGATCCGCCGCGAAGCGTTCGGCAGCCACTGACCACGACCGGCACAGACAACCGTCGGCAGGAGACACTGATGAGGAATCACCATCCCGGAGTCACCGAAACCAGCACCGCGGCGTGGGAACGTCGCGCAGCCCTGGCCGGCCCGGTGGATTTCACGATGGGGCTGCTTGGGGGTGCGGCTGCAGACGAGCAGATTTCCGAGCAGACGTCCGGCCATGGGCGGGAAAGCCTAGTGGCGAGGGCGGAAGCGGCCGACATGGTCGGCGAGGATCAGCTCTGTCAACGGCCATTGAGATGCCCAGGTGGGCGGCCGTCGGGTGTCCGGGCTGGTGGCCATCAAAAATCCATGCCGGTGGCCAGCGGTGTTCCTGGGGCCGGGTCAGGTCAAGGGGACCACTCCCTTGCCGGCAAGGGCCTCGGCGAGGCAGTGTGAATCGCCGGAGGTCGTCACCAGGTGAGCGTGATGCATGAGGCGGGCGGTGCTGGCCCCGGCGAGTGACTTGGGCATGATCGTGTCGAATCCGGAGGGCTGGATGTTGCTGGTCACCGTGATCGAGCGGCGTTCGTATGCGGCGTCGATGATCCGGTAGAACGCCTCGGCAGCGTCCTCGCCGACCGGAAGCAGGCCGACGTCGTCGATCACGATCAGATCGGCCCGGCAGATCCGGGCGACTGTGCGGGCAGTCGAGCCGTCGACCTTCGACTTGCCGATCGCGGCGGCAAGGGTTTCCAGGGTGAACCAGGCGACCCGCAGGTCCTTCTCGATCGCGGCCTGGGCCAGATCTTCGGTGAAGTGCGACTTTCCGGTCCCGGACGGGCCGGCGATCACCAGGTTCTCCGCGCGGCCGATCCACTCCAGGGTGATCAGGGAGTTCTGCGTGGGTTCGGGGATGGTGGAGTCCTCGGCCCGCCAGGACGCGAGGGTCTTGCCAGTGGGGAAGTTCACCGAGTGGCGCCGGAGGCGCCTGCTTGCTGCGTCGCGGCCGGTGACCTCCTCGGAGATCAGCAGCCGCAGGACCTCGGCTGGGTCCCACCGCTGGGCCCGGGCGGTTGCCAGGACGTCGGGTGCGGCCTTGCGCATGTAGGGCAGGCGCATGCGGCGCATTAGCTTGTCGAGCTCCTCGGGCAGGGCCGGAGCCTGGGGAAACGTCACGGTCGGTAATTCCTTCGTGGGTCGCAGTGGGCGCCGATAGGCTCGGCGGATGATCAATATGGCGGTGCGTGGTGACAGCGGGAACGTCGTGGCTCGCGCCAAAGCCGGTGTGGAGTGGACGGCCGGCTTCGCGGATCTGGACCCGGCGGAGTTCCCGATGCTCTGGGCCCTGACGCCGTATGGGGATGCGGTCTTCAACCAGCGGCAGGTACCGCTGCTGCTGGCGGAGCTCGACCGGCTTCCTGTCGACTTGGGCGGTGACTGGGTCGGTCAGGCCCGCGAGCTGTGCCAGGTCGTGGAACGCGGGCTGCACGTGTATCTGTGGTTCATCGGCGACTGACTAAGGTCAGTCTGCCCTCGGCTCCCCAGCCGTCGTCTCCTGCCGGCCCAGGGCTTGCCAGGCGATGGTGCCGTTCTGGACGGAGTGGGCCTCGTCGGCGCGGACGACCTGGCCGACGGGCTTGCTGGCCGCAATGTGCTCCAGGATGGAGACCAGGTCGTCCTCGGCGAAACGCCCGGCCGCAGCCGCGAGTCCGAGGGCCTGGTCGACCCGGTCGCTGCCCAGGACCACGGCGAGCTCGACGGCATGGGCCATCTAGGGGCGGATGCGGGACGCCCCGGCGGGGCCGGCCTCCTTCAGCCAGCGCCCGGCTCCCGGGCCGATGCCCACGAACGCGACCTCCGCCTCCGAGCGCGGCTGGAGCCTGGGCTGGTGAACCGAGCGGCCGTCGGGGTGGTCGGGGTAGTGCGCATCGATGATCTGCGGGACGCCAGGCGTGGACAGCTGGTGACGCCAGATCTCCGACAGGTCACCGGACTTGGTGCGGGCCGTGATCGACAGCTCGTCGCCGACGACCCGGCACCAGACCCTGGCACCGGTGTAGCCGGGCGGGGCCGAGTAGCGCACGGAGTTGAAGCTGACGGTGCGGTCGGAGCCGACCACCCGCTCCTCGCCCAGCGCAAGTGCCAGGGGCTCGACCGGCAGGATGTGCAGCGTGGTGCGTTCGATGTCGAGCCGGTCGGCTGGGATCTGCCCGGTCGCCCGGTGCCGGCGCGTGTTCACCGTGTCGCACCAGATCCGGCAGGCGCCCGCAAGCTCGGCGAAGGAGTCGTAGGTGGGCAGCAGGTTCGCCTCTGTGGGGACCAGGTCGGCCTTCGCGATGCGGACCGTGGCCTCCGCGCCGCCCTTGGACTCGGGGTCGTAGGGAACGCAACTGACGACCTGGCAGCCGTAGTGCCGGCCCGCGGCGACCATCTGCGGGTGCCGGACCGGGATCCCGGCGATGTGCTCGACGGTGACCGTCTTCGCGTTGTCGGTCAGCACGTAGGTCGGAGCCCCGCCGATCCGCCGCAGCGTGGTGTCCAGACAGGCCACCAAGGTGCCCAAAGTGCAGTCCCAGACCGGGATCACCACCCGGAACCGGGACCAGGACAGCCACGCGCAGAACAGCCAGGTCCGCCGCCCGCCGATCTTCGGACCCTCGCCCCAGTCGAACTGCAGCCACCGCCCGGGCTCGGGCCTGTTGACTGAACTACGGGACGTTCTCTCCTTGTTCTTCGGACAGGCGGGAAGCGGGGTGGTTACGGTCCCCTGCCATGACTGAAGGTGAGGATGTTCCAAGGAACTTGAGCTCGCTGGTGGTTCCTCGGGTGGGCTCGCTCGTGGAGGCTGGCGATCTATGGGAGCCGTAACAGCTGGTTGATCCCGTGGGGGTCCCGGTGGGTGCGGTGACCGCGTATATGCACGAGTTGCAGGCGGCGGGTCGGCCCGCGACGACGCAGCGTTCCTACGGCATGGATCTGCTGCGGTGGTTCCGCTTCTTGTGGGCGATCGAGATGCCGTGGAACGAGGCGACGAGGATCGAGGCCCGCGACTTCTCGAGGTGGATCCAGGTCACGGCCAAGCCTCCCCGACGCCGACGTACAGCGCAACGTGCACACCCGCGTACAGACCGGGCCGTGAACCCGATCACCGGGAAGCGGCCGATCGGGACGACCTACGCCTCCTCGACGGTCGCGCACAGCGAGACGGTGCTCCGCAGCTTCTACGCCCACCACCTGGAGGCCGGAACCGGTCCGCTGGTGAACCCGTTTCCACTGGCCAGGGCGCCTCGGGTGAACTCGCACCACAACCCGATGGAGCCGTGGCGCCCGCAGCGGTCGGGGCTGTTCCGGCCGCGGCAGCCTCAGCGAATTCCCCGGCAGATCCCTGATGAGGCCTTCAACGAACTGTTCGCGAGGCTGTCCTCGAACCGCGACCGGGCTCTCGTCGCCTTCTGGATCTCGACCGGAGCCAGGGCCTCGGAACTGCTCGGCGTCGTGTCCTCGGGCACGGATCCGGGGCGGCAGCTGGTCACGGTGGTACGCAAAGGGTCACGCGCGATGCAGCAGTTGCCGGCCTCCCCGGACGCGTTCGTCTGGCTGCGGCTCTACCAGCAACAGATACACGGGCTCGTGCCCACCGGCCCGGATGTCCCACTGTGGTGGACGCTGCGACGGCCGTTCCGCGCACTCAACTACCATGCCGCGCGGGCGATGTTCGTCCGCGCGAACGCCGCGCTCGGGTCGAACTGGTCGCTGCACGACCTTCGGCACACCGCGGCCTACCGGCTGGCACGCGACCCGCTCATGCCGATCACAGACATCCAATGGGTCCTCGGACATGCGCGTTTGTCCACGACTCAACGGTATGTCACGCCTACCGCGGAGGACGTCGTCGAAGGAGTCCTGGCCCACCACCGCCGTCAGGCGGAGAGGCAGACAGAGCCTGCGGCGCCGTCGCTGCACTACCGCCCGGAGAGTCTGGACGTCTTGTTCGGCCGGGGGCGGCCATGACCACCCCCGCGATCACTGCCTCGGTGGCCACTCGGCCCTGGCAGCTCAGCGCGGAGGCCGTGGCCCTCTTGAAGAGGTTCCCGCCTCGCACCAACCCGAAGAGCTGGCCCGCGACCCGACAATCGCGGGCCACTGTGGTGGCCCGGATGCTGACGCCGCCGTTCCTGGGACACGATTCCAAGACTCGCTGCAATCGGAAGCTGACCCTGCTCAAGGTGCTCGACTGGCTGGAGATGCAGCCCGGCAGCACCTGGCAGGAGCGGTGGGATGTCAGCGGGGCGGGCATCGACGGACACGTGGACTGGCGGATCCGCCTCATCAGCGACCTGAAGGATGTCGACAACCTTGGCCCTCGCGGCGAGCGGATCTTCAGCATCCTCGGCATGGGCCTGGTCCAGCTGATCGGTGGCGATGTCCTGCGGCCGGATCTGGGCTGGCTGATGGCCACCAGCTCACCACTTCGGATCGCGAACGAGATGGAGCGCGTCCGCGATGGCGAGGCCATCGCAAAGCTTCGGGCCCTGCGGACCTCGAGCACGGTCGGCGACTCCACAGTGCTGCCCGCGATCGAGAAGATTGCGCTCATCATGGCGGCCAAGGGCGGCACGGTTGTGGACGTCACCCCTGGCGACTGCCTGGAACTGCTCAAGACCAGCCGGGAAGTCTTCCCAGGGCCGGCCAAGTCCACCCGACACAGTCCGTTCTTCTACCAACTGCTGCACTCCCTCGGCGTTTTCCCCGCCGACGCGCCGTCTTCGGTCCGCATGTTCAGCACACGCTTCCCTGGCCAGCTGGCGGTCGAGCAGCTCGTCGACCGCTACGACCTGGCCTGTCGCCCTGTCCGCGACCTGTTGGTCGCCTGGAGAAGCACCACCCTGGCATCGACTCGCTCCGGCTCGCACCGGACGTCGCCGCCGTCTGGAAGCGGCGCCTGCAGACCCGGACCGTCCGCACCTCCGATGAGCACGGCCAGGTCGCGGAGACCACGGTGGAAAGGGCCACCGCCTCCGACACCCTGATGACGGTGCGGGCGTTCTACCTGGACCTCGCGCAGTGGGCGCTCGACGAACCCTCCCGCTGGGGCCCATGGGCCGTCCCCTGCCCGGTCCGCGCCGACGACGTCCAGCATCGCAAGATGAAGTCCCGGCAGAAGGCCCGCATGGATCAGCGCACCCGCGAGCGACTTCCCGTCCTGCCGTCCCTATGCGAAGCGGTCGACCGGAACCGCAAGGCCGCCGCCGCCCGCTTGGAGGCCGGCGGACGGGCCCGCCCCGGCGAGTTGTTCACCGCCGAAGAGCAGACGCTGCGGCGCGCGATCCTCAAGCAGAGGGTTGTCGGGATCCTAGCGTTCTCAGCTGCCACCGTCCTTGACGCCTCCTCGCAGGCCCCACTCATCCAGGCCGGAGTAGATCAACGCAGTGCGACCCCGCGGGAAAGACAGGGCCTCGGCCTCCCCTGAGTAGATCGCCACCAGTGAGTCGGCCCCTCGCCACCAGGTGTCGGCCACGCCCAGCACTTCGTGCACTGGCTCGTACTCATCTAGCACGATGCCGTCGACCTCGTCGCCAGTGATCTTGACGATCTTCTTTGCCCACATGGACGCGTGGTGGGTCAGTGCGAGCGACTCCACCCAACCCTCTACAGTGGCATGGAGGGGCGACCACTGACCTGCGTGAATGCCAAATTCACCAGACGGCCCGATCATGAACGAATAGGGAACCGCTGTCCGCTGCATACCCGCTTCGAACCACCACCCTTCGGACGCGGAGCCTTCGGGAGAGTCCGCTGCGAAGTACCTCGGGCCGCCGTCGTACTTGGATGCGGGGGGCAGGACCAGGCCACCCCATCGCTCTTGATATGCCGCCATCCGGTCGATGACCATCGCGGGGATGTCTCGCTCAAGCCACCACTGTCTGTGTTCCTCGACCGATCGGACGTCGACCTTGACGCCGTGCGCGCGGACGAACGATCGGGCTCGTTGAGTCAGGCCATCAGGCACATCGTTGAAGAGGTTGAGATTCACCAGCGTGACGCTACTGCCAAGTCTCAACCTCGACAGTTCAGAGAAGCCGGGTCCAACCAGTCCACAAGAACGGCCGAAACGACGAAGACGGCATCGTGGTTGAAGCTAAACGGCGGTCAAGATCAAAACGGAACCGACAGACCAGCGTCGCGCAGACGATCCAGAGCGACGGACATGCACTGCTGGACAGTCCTTCCGTCAGCTCGCATCCCATGCGCCAATGGGCCGCCGCTGGCGGCGAACGTCCACGCCGACGCGTTGTCAGCCAGCCTCTCAGCGTCCATTCTGATCATGGCGTTCACACCCTGCTCGCCCAGCCACTCCAGGATCAGGAGTGTCACGTCCTCGACGCCGCGTACCTCATCGATCTTCGGCCAACGGCCTCGGCTCCCAGTCATCACTCCGACCCTATCGAGGACTTGAAGGCGGCCGAGGGGCCCCAACCGGCAAGTTCAGAGAAGGGATCCACGGACGGTAGGTCCGCCGCTTGCCGGCCTTCCACGCGGTCTTCGCCGCGTTCACCGCCCGTCGGGTCGAGCGCGCGCTGCCCCGGAAGCCCATCTTCACCAGCCTGTCGTGGACCACGTCGGCGCGGATCGTCGCTTTCGACTGCTCGACCCACTCCTCGATCTTCTCCAGGAACGCGTCGATCATCTTCGGTCGCGGCTCACGCTCGAACGGGTTCCGCCCGCTGGCACGGGCCTCGACGTACCGCTTGACCGTCTTCGGGTCGTGTCCCGTGAGGGCGGCCGCCGACCAGACCGCCTCGGTCAGGTCGTACGCCTCGAATATCTCCATGATCTCTCTGTCAGACTTTGTCACAGGACCTCTTCGACGGATTCACTGATGCTTCGCAAACACCAGCAAACCGGATGAAGGGGTCTCCTTCGTCTACGGAAGCGATCAGGAACACCGCAGGCCGGACGGCCATCCACCTGGATTTCTGGTGGCCATCAGCCGGGACTCAACTGGCCGCACACCTGGACTCTGCCACGGCCGCCGACAAGCTCGGCGTCCTGCGGCACATCAGCGATCCAGCATCTGTCACCGAGGTGACACTTATTTCTGTCGTCCAAGAGGTACTGGCGGTGAGCAGGGCGCACAGGAGATGAGCGAGGGCGCTCTCTGCGGTCAGGAAAGTCCCGATGCCCGAAGCACCGCTTGGACCGTCTCGCCGTCGATGCGATGCCCCAGCCGCTCCATGACGTCCGCTCCCAGACGCAGCGTTCCGCGGTCCAGGGAGTGCCGGAAGCCCGTGTCGAGCGCGTGCCAGAGCAAGGGGCTGGCCGCGAGGATCCGGGGATCGAGTTCCAGCCGGTTGCCGAAGGTGTCGCGGAGGACCAGGTGGGAGGAGACGCCGTCGTACTGTCGTACGGCCGTCAGCGCGTCGGTGTGGACGATGCGTCGGCGCCAGGGAGTGCGGACCGCGAGCCAGCCCGGGCCCGCGCTCACCCGTGGCGGCAGCAGGAGGGCGCACACGGCGGCCGACAAGGTGAACCAGAGCAGGGCGCGGAGGGGCGTCAGGCTTCCCGCGTCCCAGTCGACCAGGAAGGCCATGGCACAGAAAACCAGGGCGCAGCCCACCGCGAGGCGGGCGCTGCCGCGCCAGTGGCGGTCGCCGGCCGGGGCCGCCGGTCCGCTCCGTTCCATGTTCCCGACGCTAGGCGGCCGTACGGCCGCCGGCTGCCGTCGCTGACGGGGTCCTGACGCCGTCCGGGCGAATCTTGACGGGATTCTGACGCGGTCGCCGGAGCTCAGCCGGTGTGCACACGCGGGCGGCGTGCAGGGTCGGGTTCCGCCTCGCGCAGCACTTCGCGGGTGACGGGGGCGACCTCACCCTGGCCGAAGAGGAGGAAGCGCAGGTTGACGCGGAGCGGCGTTCCTCGGGAGCGGCTCGAGTGGGGCGGGCGACCGACGGTTCGCTGGTCCTCGTCGCCCGCCCCTGTGACGTAGGGCGTCGATCAGTTCCGACCGGCCTTGCGGCCGTGGTTGGCCTTCTTCTTCCGGTGAGCCTTCTTCTTGCGGGCGCGCTTGGACACGTACATCAACTCCCCTGCCGGTAGCAGGCCTTCAGGCGCTGCGGCCGACCAGCAGGTCCGCCAGCTTGTTCAGGCGCCTGACGGTGCGGTCCTCCGTCGCCGCCGGAGCCGGTTCGACGCGTACGTCCCGGTCGTAGTAGGCGCCGTTGACGATCTCGACGGCCGGGTCACAGAGCCGGACCACGTGCGCGGCGCCCTCGGCGGGGGAGCTGCCCTCGTGGGCGTACAGGGGGAGCAGCGTGGTGTCGCAGACGCCGGGGTGTACGGAGACCGCGGTGACGCGCGGGTCGGCGGCGAACACCGTGAGGGCCAGCTGGGACTGGGCGTACGCGGCCAGCCGTGAGTAGCTGCGCGAGCGGTTGGGGTCGGACCACTGGATGGAGGCCGTGCGGTGCAGGGCCGACGAGACGTTGACGACGCGGCCGCCCGGGTCGCTCGTCAGGGCCGGCTCCAGCAGGCAGGTCAGCAGGTAGTGGGCGAGGAAGTTGACCTGGAAGGCGATCTCGTTGCCGTCCGCGGTGACGGTGTGCCGCTCGGGCGCGGCCATGCCCGCGTTGTTGACCAGGACGTCCAGGTGCGGGCGGGCGGAGACGACAGCGCGGGCGAGCGCTTCGACCTCGTCGAGGTGGGAGAAGTCCGCGCCGTACGGATGCAGTTGGGCGCTCTGGAGGCCTGCCGCGGCGACCAGGCGGGCCGTGGCCGCCTGTGCCTCCTCGGTGGTACGGCCGTGCACCAGCACGGTGGCACCGCGCTCGGCGAGCTGGCGCGCGGTCTCGTAGCCGATGCCGGAGGTGGCGCCGGTGACCAGGACGGTACGAGAGGAAAGGGTGGAGTCGGACATGATCCAATCCGGAGGATGCGGGCACGTCGGGCGGCCCGGCGACGGGGCGGCGGTGGACGTGCGGTGACGGGATGAGACGGGGCGCCGTGTCGTGTCACGGCGCCCCTGCGGTCACGGAAAGCGCGTCAGAGGGACGCGGGTGTTTGCGGGTTGCGCGGCGCACGACGGGGCGGCCGAGCGAAGCGAGACGGGGGTCCCCCCGGCCGAAGGCTGGGGGAGGGACTCGGCGGCCGGTCGAAGAGGAGCCAGGCGCTGTTCACACCGTCCATGGAAGCCGTGCCACACGCCCCCGGCAAGCCTGAGTCACCTTCTCTGACGGCGCTCTGACGTGCACATACGTGTCCTTGACGGGGAATCCGGGCGGCAGGGGCGCGGTTCGGCCGAGGCCCGGGCGGCGGCCACCGCCTCGGTGCGGGCGCTGCGCAGGTCCGTGCCCCGGCGCCGGTCCAGCAGACGCAGGGCGACCGTGTCCGTACGCGCCTTGCGCAGCGACTCGGCCTGCGCCTTGCTCCGGCCCTCCGTGACGGCCTCGGCGAGGTTGGCGAAGACCACGGTCAGCCACAGCCCGGCGCTGATGACCCAGGTGAAGACGGCCGGATGCAGCAGTGCGGACAGGGTGGTCGGCGCGGCTCCCACGGACACCACGAAGAGCCCGGGGTTCCTGACCAGGGCCCTCGGGTGCAGTTTGCGCAGTGCCTCGGGGGAGGGAGCTGACGAGCTGTGCGGGTTCGAAGGCACCGCTCCGCGCGCGGCGTCGGGCCCCTCCTCCCGGCGCGGGTCCTGAGGTGCGCTGAGGGGGGAGGGGGGACGGCGGGACCTGCTCGGGCGCGGCGGGATGCACGAGACCTTCGTGGTTCGGCGCGGCATGCGTCAAGGCATGCCGACCGACTGGTCGGTGGACTGGTCGGTGGACGGAAGAGCCGGGTCCGTGCGGTGCCGGGGCCCCGGCACCCGCCCCCCCCCCGAACCCCCCACTCCCCCCGACCCATCCCGGCGTCCGTAACCCGCCCCACCCCCCCCCCCCGCCGCCAGGTGCGGTGCCGGGGCCCCGGCACCGCACGGACGTGCGGACGTCGGCGCGGGAAGACGACGGGACGCCACACGCTGGCGCCTGTCTTCGGGACGGGCACCAGGCCGCCGCGAGCGGCGCCCGGATTGAGGACTCCGGAGCCGGTGAGGCCGTTGACGCCCCGGCCTCGGCGGCGGACCACAGGAACCTATCCGCGAACGGAGGCGGAACAACCCTGTTCAGCGCGGAATTTGCGGCTTTCATACGGGTCCGGCCCGAGCGCCGTCAAGGTCCCGTCAAACCGGCCTGGCGCGCCGTCAGAAGGCCGTCAACGCCGACCGTCCATGGCCGGATGCGGTCGCAGACTGGGCGTCAACGGGGGGACGGGCGACCGTCCGTAGCGTGACGGGGAGGGACCGTGACCATCACGGCCGGTACATCGCACAGACCTCAGCCGGAGGCCGGCGAGCAGCTGCCGCAACCGGCGGTCACCCCGCCCGGAGGCAGCCCCGGACCGCGGCGGGGAGGGGTGCCGCGGCCGGGCGGTCCTGGGCGCCCCCCGAGGCAGCAGGCCGTGGCCGCGCGGGCCGCTCTGCGCCGCCGCTACTGGGCATCCGTGCCCGCGCGGCTGCGCCTTCTGCGCGCGGCCACGGCCCTGCTCGCCGGCACACTCGCCGTGCTGCTGCTGGTGGCCGGGCTCACCGCCCTGGGCACCTGGAGCAGCGTCGCCGGCCACGACGCGCCCCGCACCACCAGCGCGGCCGATCTCGACCTGGCCCTGAACGACATGGACGCCCAGGCCGCCAACATCCTCCTGTCCAACGGCGACGCGGGACAGGGCCGCCTGCGGACGCCGTACGAAAAGGCGGTCGGATACTACGGCGACGCCCGGCGCGAGATCGGGCACGATCTGAGCATCCTTGCCGTCGCCGCGCAGGGCAGCCGGGCCGACGAGAAGACGGTGGAGTCACTGACCGACGGCTTCGCCGAGTACCAGGAGCTGATCGGCAGGGCCCTGGAGAGCGACGGACACCAGGGCGGCAGGTCAGGCGCCCTGACCGACTACCGCCGCGCCACCGGCCTGCTGCGCACACAACTCCTGCCCGCCGCGAGCAGGCTGCTGACCTCGAACAACGCGGCCTTCGACACCGAGTACTCCGCGGCCCGCTCCGGCTTGCGCACCCAGTTCGCCCTCGTCCTCGTCCTCGGCGTGCTGCTGCTGGCCGTGCTCGGCGTCCTCCAGCGGTACCTGGCCCGCCGCTTCCAGCGCACCCTGAACCCAGCGGTGCTGGCCGCCACCGTCTGCACGCTGCTCGCGGTGCTCCTCGGGGCGCAGATGCTGTCCGCCTCCGCGGAACAGCTGCGGGTGGCCCGGCGCGACGCCTTCGACTCCGTCGTCGCCCTCTCCACCGCCCGCGCCATCGCCTACGACGCCAACGCCGACGAGAGCCGCTATCTGCTCGACCCACAGCGCCGCGAGCAGTACGCCGACTCCTTCCTCGCCAAGTCCCAGCAGCTGTACGGCCTCAAGGGGGCCACGCTGACGACGTACGACTCGGAAGTGGCCACCACCTGGCAGGCGTACGAGACCGACCACCACGACCTGCGCTTCACCGGCGACTTCCGCCGCGAGCTGGACAACATCACCTTCCCCGGCGAACGGGCCGCGGCGGAGAAGACGGTCCAGACGTACGCCGTCTACCAGCGGGACGACCGCAAGATCCGCGCACTGCTCGCCGGTGGGAAGGAACGGGAGGCGGTGGAGTTCTGCATGGGGTGGGAGCCGGGCACGTCCAACGCGCACTTCGGGGCGTGGATGTCCGCGCTGGACAAGGTGGCGGACATCAACCGCGCCCACTTCACGTCGGCGGTCGAGGACGGCCGGTCGGAGGTGGACGGCCTGTTGCCGTGGGCGTGCGGGCTGCTGTGCGCGGCGATCGTCCTGGCCGCGCTGGGGCTACGGCCCCGGCTGGCGGAGTTCCGCTGAAACCTGCCCAGGAGGCGCGAGGAACTGCGCGATCGGCCCCCACTCACCCGCAGCCGAACACGGCCCCCCGCGCAGTGCTACGCATCCGCCAAGCGCGCCTCCTCCAGATCCAGCCCCCGCTGTAGCCGCCGTCGGGTCGTGTCGCTGATGGTGTGATCGTCGTAGAGGCGCTGGAGTGCCGCGGTCTCGACGACGATCAGGTCCCGGCGGAGCTGCCGGTAGACGTGGTCGGCGGACTCGGTGCCCACGTCGGCGTCGTCCAGGCGGGCCGCCAGGCCGCGGCGGAGCCGGTCGAGGACGACGTCGGGAACGACCTCCAGTTCCGCGAGTTCCTCCAGGCGGGCGAGGCCGGCATGGGCGAGGTGTGCGCGGGCCTCGGCCTCCTCGCGCGCGGTGTGCGCGGGCTCCAGCGCGATGCCGGAGCGGCGGACGACCGGGGCGAGGGTGAAGCCCTGGACGACGAGGGTGACGACCACGACCGAGGTGGTCAGGACCAGGACCAGCGGCCGGTCGGCGAGCGGGGTGCCGTCCTTCATGACCTCCGGGATGGACAACGCGGCGGCCAGCGGCATCACCCCGCGGGTACCGGCCCACGTCAGCACCATCGGCACCCGCCAGTTCACCCGGCCCAGGCCGCCCTTGCGCTGCACGACCGCCGACAGGGGCGCGACCCACAGCATGCGCACGGCGACGACCGTGGCGGCGACGGCGAGCGCGTACAGCGGCCAGGCCCGGTCACCGTGGGCCAGAGCCTGCACCTGGGTCGGGAGGGCCAGCCCTATGAGGCTGAACACCACGCTCTCCAGAAGGAAGACGACCGTGCCGTAGACGGCGTGGAGCTGGAGGCGGATACGGGCGGTGGTGAGCTTCTCGCCCCGGCCGCCGAGGACCACGCCGGCCACCACGCAGGACGTCACTCCGGAGGTGTGCGCGACCTCCGCCAGCAGGTAGGCGGCGTACGGGGTGACCAGGGCGATCACCGTCTCCAGCACCGGGTCCTCGGTACGGCGACGGATCAGTGTGACCACTGCGGCGACCGCCGCCCCGATCACCGTGCCGCCGCCCGCGAGCACCAGGAACTCGCCCCCCGCCGCACCCCAGTTCGCGGCGGCGGACGCCACCGCTATGCCGGCCGCCACCCGCACCAGCACCAGCGAGGTCGCGTCGTTGAACAGGCTCTCCGCCTGCACCAGGACCTGCACCCGGGGCGGCAGGGCGAGCCGTCGGCCGAGCGCGGTGACCGCCACCGGGTCGGTGCTGGCCAGGATCGCGCCCAGCACGAACGCCATCTGCCAGGACAGGGGAGTGACCAGCGCGGCCACGGCCGCCACGGCCGCCGCGGAGGCCAGCACCAGGCCGATGGCGAGGATCCCGACCGGTTTCCACACCGCGCGCAGCTCCCGCCAGGGCATGTCCTCCGCGCTCGCGTACAGCAGGGGTGGCAGCACCACCAGCCCGATGATCTCGGGGCTGATCTCGATCCGCGGGGTGCCCGGCAGCAGCGCCACCGCCAGACCGGCGACCACCAGCAGGGAGGGGGCGGGAATGCGCCACCGGCGCGCAAAGGTGGCGACCACCGTGGCGAGGACCACGAGGGCCAGAACCGTACCGACGCTGCGCATGCCGTCCCCCTGGGGCTTTCGGCGAACCCTGTGGCTCCCCGGCCGACCAGACTTCCCGGCACACCAGCCCTCACCCTATCGGGCCCAGGCCACGTCAAGACAGTGTCAAGGTCCCCGGGCCCCGCGACAAGGAACCGCTAACAACCCCGCCGACGGCCTCGCGAAGCGGCTTCCTTGGG
Organism: Streptomyces sp. NPDC086777; assembly: GCF_040702065.1. Lineage (NCBI taxonomy): Bacteria > Bacillati > Actinomycetota > Actinomycetes > Kitasatosporales > Streptomycetaceae > Streptomyces > Streptomyces sp. NPDC086777. Next base: position 60,421 of record NZ_JBFBJI010000049.1, read on the forward strand.
AGGAGAAACCCTTGTGCACAGGAGAGTTGCACCAGTGAGCGGAGCGCGTCGGCGGCGATGAGTGACGTACGGCCCGGACAACTGAAGGTCTACCTCGGGGCGGCTCCGGGGGTCGGCAAGACCTACCGGATGCTCGACGAGGGGCGACGCCGTGCCGCGCGCGGGGCGGATGTGGTGGTGGGGTTCGCGGAGTGCCACGGGCGTCCGTGTACGGAGGCGATGCTCGACGGACTGGAGACCGTCCCCCGGGTGTCCTGCACCTACCGCGGCGGACGGTTCGAGGAGATGGACCTGGCCGCGGTCCTCGCGCGCCGTCCCCACGTCGTGATCGTCGACGAGTTCGCCCACAGCAACATCCCCGGCGACGGCCGCAACCCCAAGCGCTGGCAGGACATCGAGACCTTGCTCGACGCCGGCATAGACGTCGTCACCGCGCTGAACATCCAGCACCTGGAGTCCCTCAACGACGTGGTCGAGAAGATCACGGGGGTGCCGCAGCACGAGAGGGTCCCGGACGAGGTCGTCCGCCGTGCCCACCAGATCGAGCTGGTCGACATGGAGCCCGAGGGGCTGCGCCGCCGGATGGCGCACGGCAACATCTACGCCCCCGAGAAGGTCGACGCGGCCCTCGCCAACTACTTCCGCCCCGGCAACCTCACCGCGCTGCGGCAGCTGGCCCTGCTGTGGGTGGCCGACCGGGTCGACGAGGCACTGCAGGAGTACCGCTCCCAGCACGGCATCGGCAGGGTGTGGGAGACCAGGGAGCGGGTGATCGTCGCGCTCACCGGCGGCCCCGAGGGAGACACCCTGATCCGGCGGGCCGCGCGCATCGCCGACCGGTCCGCCGGCGGCGACCTGCTCGCCGTGCACGTGGCCCGCAGCGACGGCCTGGCCGCCGGCGTCTCCCACGCCTCGCTGGCCCGGCAGCGCCGGCTGGTGGAGGACCTGGGCGGCAGCTACCACTCGGTGGTCGGCGACGACGTCGCCGCGACCCTGGTGGAGTTCGCCCGCGCCGAGAACGCCACGCAGCTCGTGCTGGGCACGAGCCGCCGCGGCCGGCTGGCACGGTTCCTGACCGGGCCCGGCACGGGAGAGACCGTGACCGAGCTGTCCGGTGACATCGACGTCCACCGGGTCACCCACGAGCGGGCCGGCCGCGGCACCCTCCTGCCGTCCCGGCGGCGCACGCTGTCGACGGCCCGGCTGATCGCCGGCCCGGTGGCCGGGCTGGTGCTGCCGGTACTCCTCACGATCGGCCTCACCCAGCTGCGGGGCACGCTGAACCTGACCAGCGAGGCACTGCTGTTCCTGCTCGCAGTGGTGGGGGTGGCCTGCATAGGCGGGGTGGCCTCCGCGGTGGTCGCATCGGTGACGGCGTCCCTGCTGCTCAACTACTGGTTCATCCCGCCCATCGGGCAGTTCACGCTGGACGACCCGAACGCCCTGCTGGCCCTGGCGGTCTTCGCGGTGGTGGCGGCCACCGTGGCCGCGGTCGTGGACCGGTCCCTGCGCCTTTCGCGCCGTTCCGCCCGGGCGACGGCCGAGGCGGAGACCATGTCGTCCCTGGCCGGCAGCATCGTCAGGGGCGAGGCGACGATTCCGGCGCTGCTGGAGCGGACCCGCGAGACCTTCGGCATGGAGTCGGCGGACCTGGTGGAGGTGCCTCCCGACGTCGCCGGTGTGACGGCCGTTCCGGCGGGCCCCGGGGCTTTCCTCGCCCTGTGCGGCCGCACGCTGTCGTCGTCCGAGCGGCGGGTGCTGGCCGCGTTCGCCGCGCACGTCGGTTCCGCGGTGGAGCGGGCCCGGCTCGCCGAAGCCGCGGCCGAGGTCGAGCCGGTGAAGGCCGCCGACCGGCTGCGTACCGCGCTCCTGCGGGCCGTCGGCCACGACCTGCGCACCCCGCTCGCCGCGGGCTGGGCGGCGGTCACCTCGCTGCGCAGCCGGGACGTCGAGTTCTCCCCGGAGGACCGGGACGAACTCCTCGCCACCGCCGACGAGTCCATGGCCAAACTCAACCGTCTGGTGGAGAACCTTCTCGACCTCAGCCGCCTGGAGGCGGGCGCCCTCCCGCTGAACCTGCGTCCCACCTCTCTGGAGGAGGTCCTGCCCATGGCACTGGCGGAGGTCTCCGGCGTGGACGTGGCGGACGTGGAGGAGATCCCGCAGGTGCTCGCCGACCCGCCGCTGCTGGAACGGGTGATCGCCAACCTGGCGGGCAACGCCGAGCGCCACACACCGCACGGGAAGAAGGTGCTGGTCACCGCCAGCGCCCTGGCGGGCCGGGTGGAACTGCGGGTCGTGGACCGGGGGCCCGGTCTGCCCGCCGACGGCCGGGAGCGGCTCTTCGAGCCCTTCCAGCGGCTCGGCGACACCGACAACACCACCGGCCTCGGCCTCGGACTGGCCCTCGCCCGGGGCCTGACCGAGGCCATGAACGGCACCCTCACCCCCGAGGACACTCCCGGCGGCGGTCTCACGATGGTCGTGTCGCTGCCGCTCGCCGCGCGGAGCGTGGGTGCCGAACGGACGGAGCACACCGTGGGAGGTGCGTGATGAGCACGATGACCAGCGCGTGGAAACAGCACCGGAGCAGGACCCGGACCACGCCCCGGACCTGGCCGTTGCGGGACCGGCTCGCCCTGACGGCGGCCCTCGCCGGCCCCTTCCTGGCGGCCCTCGCCCTCGTCCCGTTCCGTACCGGCCTGTCGCACACGAACGCCGCACTCGTCCTCGTCGTCGTGATCGTCGCGGTGGCCACGCTGGGCAGCCGCACGGCGGGCGTGCTCGCGGCGCTGTCGGCGGCGGCCTGGTTCGACTTCTTCCTGACCCGGCCGTACGAGACCTTCGACATCACCGCGTCCGCCGACATCGAAACGGCGGCGCTCCTGCTGGTCGTCGGCGTGATCGTGTCCCAACTGGCGGCCCGCGCGCGCCGTCTGGAGGTCATCACGGTCACGGACGCGGCGTACCTCTCCCGTATCCACCGGACGGCCGAACTGGCGCACTCGTCGGGCTCGGCGAACACCGTGGTCGACCACGTCCGCCGGGAGCTCACCGACCTCCTCGGGCTGCGCGCGTGCCGCTTCGAGTACGGCACACTCCTGGGGCAGCCGCCCCGGCTGCACAACGACGGCGGCGTGACGGCGGGCAGACGCTCGTGGGACGTGGACACCGCCGGCTGGCCCGAGGGCGACATCGAGCTGCGTGCCTACGGCAACGGGCACTACCTCGGCCGCTTCATGCTCACTCCAGGCCCGGGGCCGGTACCCCCGCTCCAGGCCCGGCTGGTGGCGGTGACACTGGCCGACCAGGCCGGATCGGCGCTGGACACGGCCGGACCGGTCGGGACGGGCTGACACTCACTCCAGGCCGGAGGCTTTGAACACGGCCTGCGCGGTTTCGTCGTCCACGCGGCGGGCGATGTGTCCCAAGACCGTCGCACCGCACCGCAGGAGCCCGTCGGCGGTGGCCTTCCGCGCGCCCTCGTGCGGTCGGAACCACAGCTGCGGGTTGCGCACCAGCCGTCGGCGGTGGCCTTCCGCGCGCCCTCGTGCGGTCGGAACCACAGCTGCGGGTTGCGCACCAGGATCTCGGGGTCGATCTCGACACGGCCGCCGAGCGTGTCCCGCAGCAGGGTCCGGGGGAGATGCCGTCCAGGCAGCGGACCGACACCAGCAGCTCCGTCCGCACCCGGTGCTCAAACGTCTTCGCCCTGAAGGCCGACCGCCAGGTGCACCGGCACGGTGTGCTCGCCCTGGCGCTGGTCTCGGCCGCGCTGCTGGTGTTCTCCGGCGGTGACACCAACACGCTGGTGCCGCTGCTCGCCATCGGGGTCTTCGTCGGGTTCACCGTCGCCCAGGTGGGCATGGTGCGGCACTGCTCACCGGTATGGATCAGGAGTCGTAAGAGTTCCGTCAAAGCCGTGGGCGCCGCCGTATGAGAGCCGTAAACGGGTGACCTGATCCGGCCAGAAAGACGCTTTCCTCTACTCGTCCGTTTCTGTTGAACCTCACTCCAGGAGTTCGCGATGGCCGATCTGGCCTTCGTCGTCACCGTGCTCGCGGGTTTCGTGCTGGTGGCCCTCGTCGCCAAGGGGGTGACGAAGCTGTGACCGCCGAGA